>NZ_LUKF01000001.1:0-36728 GCF_001592755.1 Bdellovibrio bacteriovorus
ATTAAAAAAGCCCGGCTTTCGCTGGGCTTTTTTTTATTCACAAGGTCCTTCGTATCTATCGTTTTGAATCAGGTGACCGCGGGTTTCTCTGAACCAGCTTTGCACCTGCACCGCTTCTCCTTCTAAAAGGTCTCCATCTCCGGATCCACCACCTTGATCGATGACTTGCACGTAGTGAGTCAGCTCATGCACCAATGAATCTACCGGCGTTCGCGGATGTTTATAGGACGCGCGTTTATTCATAAGATAAATCGTGTTGGTATTGCCATCGTAAACATTTAAGAAAAAATCAGGGCGAAGGCCCCACCATTTTTCCATGGCATCTTGAAATACAACCAACTCTGTTTGGCTTTCAATTTTAAGATTTACTGTGCCTGTCTTGGTGCTCTTCATTCGATTGCGGACGACTTTAAGCAAGCACTCTTTGTTGTCCTGAAGTTTGTCGGCATCCCAGTATTCCGTGTTTTGAGCAAAGCTTGTGCTTCCGACTAGAAGAATCATTAAAAGCGAACTTACAGATTTTAACATGGGCACCTCATTGAAAACCAAAGACTCTTGGTAGCGGATTGCAAAGGGTTGGCCATGAAACTTGCGCTTGTTTGTCACTTTAATGAGTGCTCAGCACAAGAATCAGCAGCCAAGTCCGCTTAGCGCGGTTCTTTGTCAAAAATATCGACAGACTTTATTTGGAGCCCGCGCAAAGTCTTGGTGAAACTCAACGGGCGTTGCTCGTGCTCGTTCGGGACTGTAATCTTGAAGTATGAAAACACTTAAGCACGTCGTACTGATAGTTCTAGTTCTTTTACCATCACTCTCTTTTTCTGCACCCGCAGGATTTTTTCTGACCAATACGAAAGAGATCACCGAAGACATGGTTAAATTTCACTATATGTCTAGCGATGGAACCTTTGAACTAAAATGTGCGCATGTTTTTGATAAGCCTGATGCCCATGATTGGGATGTTTGGTGCGGCAAAGGAACCAAGTGGTTGCGCCAGTTCCGGGTGCACTTCTTAGTAAGACAATATCAAGGAAGGGATGCGCAGAAATCGGCTTTTGAAGTTTTGTATTGGGTGATAGATCGCGATCAAAAGACGCCGAAATTTTCTTCAACATCGTCTTGGATTCAATTTAACAATCCGTCAAAACTAGAAATTATGAGATTCAGCCAAGGTGTTGAAAACGACTACGCTTACCTGACGGTTGAACTTAAGCCATAAAAAAAGGGATGACCGCTTTCACGGCCATCCCCCACGGAGAAATCAATTAGCCAATCAGTTTTAATGCCAATTGGTTGGCTTGGTTTGCTTGCGACAACACGGAAGTTCCCGCCTGCAATAAAATATTGTTTCGAACCATTTCACTGGAAGCCGCGGCGATGTCGGTATCACGAATACGGCTGTTTGCTGCTGACAAGTTTTCTTGAGTAACACCCAAATTATCTACGGTTGAAGTCAGACGATTTTGCAAAGCTCCCAAATAAGCGCGTGTGCCACTGACATTTGTTTGTGCATCATCAAGACGAGCCAGTGCTTCTTGTGCACCTTCTTTCGAAGAAAAATCAATTCCATCCAACCCCAGAGCATCGATCGTCGCCGCGTGTTTACCGGCATCAAAGGAAATCCGATCTGCAAAATCATCATTGCCGATGCCCACTTGAAAATCGAACTTAGGAGCAGAGCCATCAAGAAGCTTCGTCGTTCCCCAGGTCGTCGACTTCGCAATACGCTGCATTTCATCTTTAAGCTGGGTAACTTCTTTGTTAAGCATACCGCGCTCAGTTTCGCCCACTGTATCGGAAGCTGCTTGGATTCCCAATTCACGTAAGCGCACTATGATGTTGCCGATTTCGTTTAAGCCACCCTCTGCTGTTTGAATCAGGGAAATACCATCGTTCGCATTTCGTTGGGCTTGAGATGCAGAGCGGATCTGTGCTTTTAATCTTTCGGAGATAGCTAAGCCTGCAGCATCATCTGCGGCCTTATTGATACGACTGCCTGAAGATAACTTCGCCATAGAATCATTGATAGCTCGTTGCGAACCTACCAAGTTTCTTTGTGCATTCAGTGCAGCGATATTTGTCGTAATTCTCATTCCCATAAGTTCCTCGAAGTGGCGTGATAAATTTTTCGGTAATCACGATGGGAACTTCACAAGACTATGGGATAAATTTAGAAAGACATAGCAAACACAGGATTGTTGTAAAGGACGAGTCCTGCGCAAGATTGATTCACCGATCTGTTTCGAGGTGAGATTTTCCTCCCAGGAAGCCCAGGAGGAAAATCACTTCATTGTTTATCTTGGCTGAACAACATCGCAAGTTGGGAAAGTGAAGTTCTTGAAGAAAGAAGTTCCACCTTCACCACGAGTGATTACCACTTGTGTAGAAATTGTTCTTGGAACAGTTACGTCACGAGTTCCCCACTCTGTGCAAACTGGTGTTTGCTCGCCAGAACCTTCAAAGCGTAAACACTCTGGAGCTTCGTAAGTGCGAGGCGCTGTTTTGTGAACTGTTTCATAACGAGCGCAAACCCAGTCTGTGATCGGGCCACCACCTTCACCTTCAGGAATGTTTCTTTTTACTGGAACAAGCTCGGCACACTCTCTTGTTGCGCTGATGGCTCTGATCTCATAGTCCGTCATGCAGGCATTTGACAAAGAGATGCCATGCAAATTGTAACCGTGTTCTACGACAGCATCGCGATCCGCGAAGATCTGGCTCCAGGAACTTCCAGAATGAACGGCGAACGCACTTGAAGAAATAACCAATGTTAATAGAGAAACAAATACTGATTTCATAAAATACCTTTTTTCTGTTGTTTTAGTGTTTTTCAAAATTGCGCAACAGCCATGGAATGTTCCGCAAAATTTCCGGTAACGTAGCGGAACACTCCGCGAACAGTCTAAATACAAAATTGTAATTGTGATTCAGCAGCTAAAAGAAAGTGTGTCGTCTGAACGTACCCAGAAAAGAAGTGTTGAATTAAAGATTTTCAATTCAGAAATTTGCGCGACACTGAAAGCACTCCTATACCGGAAAGTTGGAGGATGCCTTTATGGTTCACGAGAACATACAACAAGTTGCTGTGGCCTTTGAGCTTGCGGGCATTGGCACCATTATTATCGGCGCCCTTTATGCGACGGCAAAATATACTAAAAATTATTTCTCTAAAGATCCTCAAGCTTACCGTCATTATCGTAGCGGCTTGGGAAATGCGATTTTGTTGGGTTTGGAGCTGTTAGTAGCAGGTGACATCATCGGAACGGTGGCTGTAGAGCCGACTTACCAAAACGTGGGAGTCCTGGGCCTTATCGTCTTGATCCGAACTTTTTTAAGCTGGTCTTTGAGTGTCGAGATCCATGGACGCTGGCCATGGCAAGAGACGGATTCAGAACCTAAAGATTAAGTCGGCATAGAGTGCTTGCGCGGCACTCCCGATCTAAAGAGATTTTGAATTCTTAAGTGCGTGCCATTCTTCTTCGTATAAAGAAACATTCGGCTTTTTAATTTTTTCAGGAGCGGGGCTCACGTACTCGGCTTTTACTCCGTCCCAACCGACATAGTGACGAGTCAAACCTTCTTGCCCCACTTCAAAATTTGGCACTAAATAAGTTTTACCGCCGCCGTTTGGAATATCTAACGAAAGATTCGGCATCGCTAACCCAGACAGATGTCCCCATAATTCTTTTTGAATCTCTAAAGAATCCTCAACAGAAGTTCGCAAGTGATCTGTTCCAATGGAAGGATCGCATTGAAACATGTAATAAGGTTTTACTCTGAGATAAAGCAAACGACGATTCAATGCTTGCACAATGGCCGGGTGATTGTTGATTCCGTTAAGCAACACCATTTGATTCATCACCGGCACACCGTTATCCACGAATCTTTCCAAGGCCTCAACGGCTTCTGCTGTAAGTTCACGAGGATGATTAAAGTGCGACATTAGAAATACCGGTTTGTGTTTCTTAAGTATCTTCACTAGATCATCTGTCACACGCATCGGGCAAACCACGGGCATGCGTGAACCAATGCGAATGATTTCGATATGCTCGATATTTCTTAGGTCCGTTAGAACACGATCTAGTTGCGCATCACTGACAGTCAAAGGATCTCCGCCAGAAAGAATCACTTCGCGAAGGCCCGTGTGTTTGCGGATGTAGTTCAATGCTTGTTCGTATTCTTCGCTTTTAATGAAGGCTTGCTCTTGTCCTGTGAAGTGCTTGCGCGTGCAGAAGCGGCAGTAGACGCTGCAAATATCCGTGATTAAGAATAGTGCGCGATCGGAATAGCGATGAATCACGCGAGGTGCTGGACTATTTCGCTTCTCTCCTAAAGGATCGAGCATCTGTTGCAGACCCTCTTCGATTTCGTATTTTTGCGGCATTAAGATCTGACGGATCGAATCTCCCGGTTCACCGGCAAGGCTTGCGTAATAAGGCGTTGTACGAATATTGAAAAGCTCTTTCCCACCTTGAAAAGCTGTCCGTTCTTCCTCTGAAAGAGCGAAGTGTTTTTCGAAATCAGTTTGTGTTTTCAAGCTATTACGAAGCTGCCAGGTCCAATTATTCCAATCAGACTGGGAAACATGCTCTGGCTTAGGGCTTCGAGGGAAATGAAACTTCATCGTCGTGGTTATGAATGAAACTGAGTTAATAGGCAAGACGTCTTATAAAAGTGACGTGAATGGGCGCTTTCAGGGTGTTTTTCGAAGTTGGCGGTCGTCAGCTCTAAATCACTGATTTCAGGTGTTTTTTTAGCCTTCTCAGGGTGGGACACCAGAAGTTTTACAGAGAGCCACTTGCGATTCCCTATTCTCAACATGAGAACCCTTTGAAATTTTCATCACTTACGTCCTCTGGCACGAAGCCCTCGAGTTGGCGCGGCCCTCGCTTTACATCAGGTTAGGAAAAAGGGTCTGGAAGACCCATATATAGGAGGACTTATGAAAACTTTCACTTACCCAACACACAAATGGGTCTTAACGGCGACACTGCTCGCTGTGCTAGGTTTGAATGTATCTTTCAATTCTCACACTGCGGGAGTGGCATCTGCTGACTTCGCCTCTACAGAAGGTGAAGGCATCACGCCATCAAAAATCTACACCGCCGACGGTGTGGTCCCAGTTAAATACATTGATAACGGTGAAGACAAAGTCCTCGCGTTAGTTCCAAAGAAAATGACAGAAGGAAAAGCCTGCGACTCTTGCGGCTATGAATCCTATCCATTAAGTGTAAAAAACAAAGAAGACATCGACAGCTTGAACGTCGCATTGATGAAAGCCATCGGCGCCCGCTTGACGACTCAAGAGAAACCGAAGGCGGAGGCGACGCAGGAAGTGGAAGCTTCGGGTGATGCCAAGATCAATCCATTTGCATCTTTGGAAAAATGTGACGACAAGAAAAGCAATTCTGATGTGCTTTCTTGCCGCACTACTAAATATATCCGCATCCTTAAATCAAACGCGAAGTCGATCAATAAAGAAGACGCGTACGACTACTACAAAGAAAATATTGAATCTTTAATCTTGAACGAAATCGCTGAATCTCGCCGCATCGTAAACGGCCAAAGAAGAGCATCCGTAATGCCAGGCCAATGGAGCTTCTTTAGCGAATCTGATTCCGCGATGAAAGATCCTGCGGCAATGCGTGACGAAGCACTTAAACTTGTACGCGAGTTGATCAGCGGTGTTCCGGGCAAATTCGAAGACGTAAGAAGAAGATTGATTTCTGCCGAGTCGGAAATGATCCGCGCAGAAGCTCTTGAACTACAACAAACATATGTTCAAGCTCGAGACACTAAAGATCCATATCTTGGAAACTACTTGTTCAACGAAGGTAACTACCGTAGAGCAGATCTTGAGTCATTGTTGAACAACGTACTAAACCAAACACAAATGGGTCTTGAAGGTTTGAAATCTTCTGAAGCAAGTGCGACTTTGAAGAATCAGTATATGACTGAGATCAACTCGTACATCCAAAAAATCTACAACGGCATGAATACAGACGTTTACAACTTCATGGGAGCTGGCATCGGCGCAGGCACAACAGTACTTCCAGGTGTAAGCTTAGATTCTCGCCTACAAAACCCAGGGCGCATGGGAACAACGACGACAGTAGTTCCAGGCGTTTCAACAAGAACAGGAGCAAACCTAACAGTTTCCCCTGGAATCGTAGTCCAGCCACAAGTTACAACTGTTCCTGGCACTACACTACCGAACTTCCTGCCACAAACTAACAACGGCGTAAGCTTCGGCACTGTAAATCCGATCTCTCCCCAATCACTACAACAAAGACTCGACATCCGCGGCAGATTCTAAGAAGAGCAAAAATTGAACCGATCCTCCAACGGGCTCACGAAGAGCCCGTTTCCTATAAGGAGTGCAACCATGAAAAAAGTTATTATCACTACAAGCGTAATAGCTGTTTTGATGGGCTGCTCTTTTTCAAAAAAAGACGCTAAGTTTCAGACAGAATCAAATACCAAAGAAAAAGCTGCAATCGTAGACCTGCAATCGGCAATTAAGTTTTTGAACGAACAGGAACTCACGGCCTTTCTTAATAATACAGAATCTTCAAAATTGAACACGCCATTTTCAAACGGGCAAACATCGGTTGAAGTAGCAATTCAAAGAGGAAATATTTCAATTTTAAATCTTCTTCTAGCTCGTGGCGCATCGCCTTTAGTAGAAAACTCTGTAACAGGATTTAGTCCCTATCAAACTGCTCTAAAGAATGAAACTAGAAATCAGCTTGATTTATCCATGAAGCTAGCTATGGACAGTTCTGTTAGAAAAATGAATCAAAATTTAGTTAGGCTGCTCAGCCAAAACGACTATTCCGCCTTTTTGGATAACTACTCTCAAAAAAATATTTCGTGCTCTACAGCGCTAGTGGCGCTGATCGAAAGAAAAAATTCATTTTTGCAAACCACTATTCCAGATCAAATTGTGGAAAAAGTTCTGAGCACAGGAAATTGTTCGAAGAATGCTACTCTTTTAAATATGGAGGACGCGGTAAAAAAAGAACTGAAAGCGCAGATTCGTTCGAGATTTCGGAACATGACGATTCTTAAATTCCTTTCCAAGAATGCAGGTTCCCCGATTACATTTATAGTTGAGCTTCAACATGGTAAATCATATCACTTCAGTACCGCATCAGTTCTTGTCTGGGCGTCCCTCAAGAATAATTTACAGCTAGACAAAGAGGTCTCACAGCTTAAAGAGTTATTCCCCACGCCCGGCAACTCTGCCGCACTAGTATCGTACCGCGATTCAAAAATTGACTTGGCTGAGCACTCAATTTCTTTTGAAGAAATAAAGTCAATGGACACTGATTTCATTGAAGCCATTGAAGTCTTATATTCTGAGTTTGAAGAAAGCTTTCAGTACACTATTGAAAGCGAGGCGGCAGAATGATTCGATACTGTGCTACAATTCTTACTTTACTATTAATTTCAGGTTGCTCTTTCAAAAAGGGCGACACTCTTGGTTCTGACTCTACCCGCAAAGAACAGCTATTTAAAACCGTAGACGAAGGAACTATCGAAGCATTAAACGACCAACTGAAAAACTATCCTTCCGAAGAAGTAAAATCGATGCAACTCAATGGCTCCACTCTTCTTGAACATGCATTCGAACGTGGAAACCCAGAGATCCTAAGACTATTATATTCCCATGGAGCTTCTGCATTCACGACGCATTCTAGTTTGAAACCTTATGAAAGAATTGATGAATTCGATCAAGATACAGCGATGCCCACAATTAACTGGCTGACGAACAAGTATCAATCAATTATGGCTTTATCGAATCCACACAACATCTTATCGTCATTCGCCGAAATGGGAGCTTCTTGTACCGATCTTTTAAATGTTCACGCATGGGAAAGTTTTAAATATCAGAATCAGGAAAATTCCACAAAAATCATTGAGGTCATGAATCTACCCGAATGCAAAAGTAGCATTTCTATCAGCAGGCATTCTTTCTGGGTTCAAACAGAGATTTTTGCCCTAATTAAAAACAAAACAAGATCTCTCGATTACCTTTACTTCTTACAGACACTCAAGGATTTTAGAAGCTTCAAAATAGATCTGAAAAAACAGGAAACCAGAGTAACTATGAGTCCATCTTCTTTGTTTAAAATTTTGTTGAACGACGAACCGTTTGGTCTAAACTTGGCCAACGAAATTCGCATTAAGCAAATTCTAAATCTTTTTCCTGAAGATAAGATGCTTAGTGTTCAAAAAAGCACTTCAGGTTCTTTACCCCTAAACAAAATCGAAGTTCTTATTAGCGAATCCAATTTGAGCGAAGTCCGTGACACCATCAAACCGATGCTAGTCGAGAATTTTTTAGCTATAGGCAGAAACTGTTTTTCACTATGTATTCAGAGACTGGAATAACGATGAACTATTCCTAATTCAAACGACCTAAAAATCTAACGCAACTGCTTACTGCCACGGTGGCAGTGAAACTCTATTCAAAGAATCATTCCGACAATTTCAAAAAAACCAATCAAAGATAAAAACCGGCGAAGCCCAGAAAAAAACACCAGCTCCAATTCGGGATTATTTGTTCCTAGAGAATGGAATTTGACTACAGCAAGATTTGCAAGGGAGATTTCCTTTTCCATCTCCGAAGAGAGGCCTTCAGCGGGGCAGGATGCCCGAACCGGCAAAGCCGGCGCTGACGAGCCAGGATGGCGTGCCGAACGAAGCGAGATGGAAAAGGAAATCTCCCTTGCAAATCCCCCGCTCGAAGCCAATCCCTCCGAAAAAGACAAAAAAAATCCCGAGGGACTTTCGTCCCTCGGGCCCTGCTCACCACCAAACAAGATGTAATCATTTAGTCATCAAGCTGTCGTACAAGTTGCAATCAAGTTGTTATCAAAAGCTGATGGCGGCTTTAGATGCAAATCCAAATGTAAAACTATTCTCTAAACCGTCGTTGCCATTCTTAAAGGCATCACCCGGGAAGAGAAGACCGACTTGATTCACCCACTGAATTCTTTCAGATGGTCTGTAAATCACTTCGATATCCCATTCTAGGCCCAGATCTTTTGAAGAATCAACAGAGTTTTTTACGACATTAGAAATTTGTGCCCACACGAGTGTGTTGCGAACATCCACTTTTTCATTCCATGCGTAGTTCACTGAAGGTGCAACGTAGATTGTGTTGCTCACAAGTTCATCATCCGCAGAGTTTCCAACATTCGCAGAATTTCCCGCCGTTGCATCTGCTTGAGAAACATCTGTACGGTACGCATTCGTGTTCAAGAAATCTTTTCTGCCCAAACGGTGATTGAAAAGAAGCATTGCGGGTCCGTAGTTGCGGTTGAAAGCATAACCACTGAACTCTGTTGATGAAGGATCATCACCAGTCGCCATACCTAACATCAATTTGTAATCCCATTTAGATTCGTTCTTTTGGCTGTAAACTTCAGCCGCGATACCGAAACCGTTTACGCTGACGTCTTCTGTGCCTTTTGTCACACCAGACTCACCGCTTTGGAAACCAGCTTCCAATTTGAAACCGAAAGCATCAAAGCCACGACCCAATACGAAGTTCGTTCTTTGAATATTCATATCAGAGTTCACGCTGTCGCCGCCCATTGCAGCTACTTGTCCATCGGTGTAAGCCAAAACTTCTTTTACGCCTTTAACATTTTCTTGATAAACGCCAAGCAAAGATTTGTTCTCTTCACTTTCATATTGAAGTTGGAAACCCATTGTAGAGATTGTTCCACCCTGACCGTAACCGCTGGATTGTTTGCGGCTTAATTGCGGCATGAAGAACCAGTCACCTACTACGATTTTGTAAGCAATCATATCGCGAGTGTCATACCAGTGATCAAAAGCACCTTTACCCGCGTTGTAAGTCATTCCCAAACCGAATTCGAAGGGAGCACGACCGACGATCAAAGCGCCGTATTCTTGGTTCACATTCAAGTAAAGTTGGCTGACTTTCAAATCAACAGAACCTTCGTTCGTCGAAGTCGCTGTGCCTTGCGCGTTTTGATTCAATCCCCAGATTTCACCTACTTGCGAGTTCGGATATTGCGAACTGTTCAAAACATCGAAGCGAGAAATGATGTTTACACCATCAGCCGCGATGATTTTTGGGCTCAAGTAAAGATAGTTCAAACCATAGGCTTTTCTTTCAGAAGGTGAACCCAAAGATGGTTTATCCACTTCAGTCCATTCTGCGCGGTAGCCCCCGCTCCAATCCAAACTCATGGCGTTGGCCGTTGTGGACAAAAGCGCCACCGAAAGACCCAATGCTTTCAAAAGATTCTTATTCATTTTCATTCCTTTTATTTTGCGACCACGCCAAGGACATCCCCCTCGCGAAGGATGATGAGGTCTTCGTTTTGAATTTTGATTTTATTGCCCGCGTATTCCGAGAAGATCACTTTATCGCCGACAACAACGTCCATCGGCTTCAAATGACCTTTTTTGCTCATGTGACCGCGACCGACAGCAACGACCTGACCTTGTAGATTGCCAGAAGTGTCTGCCACCGTATCCGGGATATACAATCCACCTGGAGTCATTTTCTCGGCTCCAGAAAGTTGCACGATCAAACGATCATCCAACGGAGTCACGAAATTGCTAAGATCCAAGTTTTTCGCTGACGCTTTTTCTTTCACCAAGTGAGAAGCTTTCGGCGCAGAAGCGACTTTCGCAGGAGCTTTAGCCGTTTTCTTAACAGCAGCAGGTTTCGCTGCTTTTTTGGGAGCGACCTTCTTAGGAGCTGCTTTCTTCACTACGGCCTTTTTTGCCGGAGCTTTTTTCGCCGCCGTTTTTTTAGCGGGACTTTTCTTAGCCGGAGCAGATTTTTTAGTTACTTTTTTAGGAGTTTTTTTAGAAGCGGTCTTTTTGACGACCTTTTTAACATTGGCTTTTTTAGCAGAAGCTTTCTTCTTAGCCACAACCAATCCTTTCGTTCAAACAAGCTTAGGAAAATTTAAATTTCGCTCATTTGCTTCAGAGAGAGTTTTGCACTACTCTTAACATATATGTTGCGACCACGATTAAAGACTATTTTAATTGCTTTTACAATCCTTGTGACGCTTGTAATCATCTCTGGCCTTGGTGTTGGCGTCTATGCCTACATCACGCTGGAAAAAGAACTGACGGAAAAGTTGGAATCTAAAAAGTTCATCGTTCCGACAGAATTCTATGCGGCCCCACCCACATTTTACGCTCACAGTTTGATACAGATTTCTGAAGTAGAAAAACAGCTTCTGCGCCAAAATTATCGTCGCCGCGACTATGATCAACGCATTCTTCCCGGAGATTACTTCATCGCCAATCGAGAGCAGTGTGCGGCCCGCTTGCAAGTGGGTTTGAATGAAAATCAAGAGGCCTGCATCGGTTGGGTGACATTAGATACGCCTACCGCCGACGTGGACAGCTCTTTGCAGATTCTTGTCGTACAAAAAGATCGTTTGATCTCGCAAATTTTTAAAGGGGCCCCGTTTGTCGAGATGACAGAAGCTCATGCCGAAGCTCCCCTGCTTGCCCAATACATTGGCAACGAACCTTTGATGCAGAAGACGGTGACATTGGGTGAAGTTCCCCCGATGTGCCTGAATGCGATCATGGCAATTGAAGACGCTCAATTTTTGGAGCATGGCGGAGTCAGCATTAAAGGCATCTTCCGTGCGCTGGTAAAAAATATTGCGGCGGGACGAAGAGCTCAAGGTGGTAGCACCATCACTCAACAGCTCGTAAAAAACTACTTCTTAACAAGTGAAAGAACTCTGAAAAGAAAATTTCAAGAGTTCGTGATGTCCATCCTGTTGGAATCGCGCTTTTCAAAAGATCAGATTCTTGAAACCTATCTGAATGTCATTTACATGGGACAAAACGGAGCGTTTCAAGTTCGCGGGTACGGTTCAGCAGCTCGTTACTATTTCGGAAAAGAGATCGCCGATCTAAACCTCAGCGAATGCTCTTTGATGGCCGCGATCGTGAATAGCCCGGGCTTATACAATCCCTTCCGAAAACCTGAAAACGCAGAACGCCGTCGCCATTTGGTTCTGGAAAAAATGCAAGGTCTTCAGTTCATCTCTAAAGACGAAGCCGATGCCGCAGATCGTTTACCACTCCCAGGAGAACCAAGAACGCAAGCCTCTGAAACTGCACCTTACTATCTAGATGCAGTTCGCAAACAACTGCTTTCGCAAAACATCAATCCAGAAGGGCTAAAGATTTACACCGCCCTAGATTTAGAAGCGCAAGACGTGGCCCAAATTTCCTTGCGCGGCCACTTAGACAATCTCGAAAAGAATAACAAATACATCAAAGGTCTTCGCGAAAAAGGCAACAGCCTTGAAGGGAGTGTGCTAGTTGCAAACAACGTCACCGGCCTTGTAAGTGTCGTCGTCGGCGGCCGTAACTATCGCATGACTCAATTCAATCGCGCTATCGACGGACACCGCCAAATCGGTTCGATCATGAAGCCCTTCGTGTATTTGACAGCTCTTTTGAATCAAACCCCTGAGGGCCAACCTTATACACCGATCACCTTGTTGAACGATGAAAAATTCAACTATAAATATGAAGGCCAAGCTTGGTCGCCGGTCAATTACGGGAAGCAGTATTTCGGCCAAGTTCCGATGTTTTATGCATTGAAGAACTCTTTAAATGCGGCGACAGCGGCCTTAGGTATCGCCGTCGGATTAGGAAATGTGATTGATGTCACTCACACCATGGGCGTGACGTCAGAACTGAAATCCTTCCCCGCGATGACTTTGGGAGCCTTCGAGATGTATCCGAAGGAAGTTCTGCAAAGTTACATGACGTTTGCAAACATGGGACAAAAACAAAAAATCTCTTTTGTTCGTCGTGCTCTGAATTCTGATGGCGTAGAAGTCTTCGCTCATCAAATAAATCCAGAGCCCACAGTAGATCCCGCGGCCGTCGCAAGTCTTGTCGGAATGATGAAGCAAACTGTCCTGTCAGGAACGGCTCGCTCGATTACTCTCAGTGGATTCCAAAACCCCGCTGCCGGAAAAACAGGAACAACAAGCGATAACAAAGATGCTTGGTTTGCTGGGTTTACTCCCTATCTGACAACGGTGGTTTGGGTTGGCTATGACAACAACCTTCCGCACCGATTAACGGGTTCGAGTGGAGCTGTGCCTGTATGGACGCAATTCATGAAAAAAATCGGGACGCGCTTCCCGGCCGATGATTTCCCTTGGCCCGAAAACACGAAGAAAGTGCTTTTGGATCAAAGCACTTTGGAATCTTTAAATGCATTTAAAGAAAATGATCCGACCGAAGTTGAACTGATTTTTGACGCCGAAAAAGCGCCGAACTGATTTTAAAGTTTAATCTCTAAGCCTTCGTAGGCAAAGTCCCATGGGATCGGCGGAAGTTTTTCGCCGTTTCTAGTCGCGAATCTTTCGCGTGATTCATAGTACTCACGCGTTTGTCTTTTAAGCTCTAAAACATGTTCGATGCGCGCGCCGGGATCATGATGCGCAAATAGAATGCGCTTGATTCCCTCGCGAAGTGCGATATCCAAACCGACTTGAGCCGCGCTATGTCCCCAATTCGCTTTTTCTGCCAACTCCGGAAGAGTGTACTGTGCATCGAAATACATAAGGTCAACGTTTTGATACAAAGGCAAATCCTCCGCAAGCTCTTCACGAGTCACACGAGTGCCTTCGGTATCCACGCAATGAGCGTAGGCCTTACCTTCACTTTCCACTTTCAAACCCCAACATGGATCTGGATGATCCAACTGGTAAGGCGTGATTGTCATGTCCTCTAGCTGAAAAGGCTTGCGAGGCTCTAAAGTATGGAAAACCACTTTCGCCTTCAATGCTTCAAACGGAACCGGGAAATAAGGACGACTGAAAATTCCACGAATCAAAGATTCAAGCTCGGGCTGAACCGCATAGTAGTGAACTTCACAGCCAGGAATAAAGTGAGGGGTAAAAAACGGCAATCCAATCACATGATCCCAGTGAAAGTGAGTCATGAAGATGTGAAAAGCGCCCTTAGACCGACCCGTGGTGCCACTCATGATTCGCTCACTGAGGTTGCGAATCCCACTGCCACCATCAATGATCAATTGAGCTTTATTACTTTGAACCTCAACACAAGTTGTCGCTGCTCCATAACCGCCGATGCTAGGAACTTCGGCCGTCTGAATGTATTTAGAAATTTGTGAAGGATCACGATAGCCCATAGAGAAGAAGTTACGAAGTACTCCTTCAATATGATAAGTCCAGTCCGTTGGAGGAGGTGCCGATGGAATTGAGCCCCGAACTCCCCAAAATTTTATCGTGAGCGACATATGATTCAGGATAACTATTTATAAACACGAATCAAATAACATATTAGGGGCTGGACTTCTTATCGTAGTTCACAACCACGTACTCGGACCATGGTACTGCCTGGCAAGTACGGATAATTTGAGTTCCCTCCGCATCCGCACTGGTTTTCCCCTCTTCGACGAGGGCTTCACAAGTACCACAAGTCCCCTCCATACAAGAGTATGGCGGATTGATTTGAGCGATAAGTGCCAGGTCTAAAAGTGTTCGTCCCTCTTCGGCAATGACCTCGGTGCCCTTGCCTTCGATGATAAATTTTACCTTCATACCCATCATCAGAGCATTTCGGTAAATTCCGCACAATCAGTTTATGGTATCTAGCGACATTTACCGGTAATTCGTTCTGATTTTTTATTTTTGCTTTTGCCTTCTAAGGATTCCTTGGTAAGCCTTCGTGTCGCCCTGAACGGACGTTCTGGTATCTGAAGCTTGGAAGCTTCTTAAGAAGGGAAAAGGATTATGATCAGAAAGCAAGTACTCGCGCTTTTATTAGCGTCAGGCCTATTTGGAACCGTGGCACCAGCTCAAGCTGGTTGGGAAGTTTTAAAACCTGCGAACATTTGGGAAAAGATCCAAAAAGAAGTTGCTAAGCAGGACATCGGAGCCAGCGTTAATCTTGTAAACGCTGAAATCTTAGAAGGCATCTCCACTTCACTTCGTTATCGTATTGAATCTGAACCATCTTACGTAGATGGCTTTTATACTCGCATCGACAAATATTCTTTAAAGTTCGATCTGAACCCGGGCGACTTTATCGACGATCTAGACACGCCTGTTGGCATGAACATCGAAAAAGATTCAGAAATCATTTTCGCTCGTCAGTTCAAAAGTCAAAAAGACTCCCTGTTGGCTTTGCCATACACTCCAAAAAACTTGCCTTTCACTGCTAAAAAAGCTTTAGAGCGTTTGGAGCCAGGCGACTTCGTGGCTTTCGAGGGCCGTTTGGCTTTCGTCGTTTCTTTAGGCCACGATGTCTTAAAAGGTGATTTCACAGCTGGTGCCTCCACACATGCTTACATCTCTGGCGAGTTCATGGTTCATATTTTCCGTATGGCCGATGATAAAGTTCGCGTGAAGTTGATCGCGGTTCGCGGCAAGGGTGTTGGCGCCAATGCCGGTGTTGATCTTGAAGATGATCTTGAAATCTTGGGCGTTCATATCATCGACGACCGTATTCAAAAATGGTTGAGCCTCACTCCACTTGATTTAAGTTCCGGCATTAGCAAAAACGACGTCGTTATGTTGGACTATGTTTTTGACCTGAAGAACTCAGGCGCCGCTAAAGCTTACGACAGCTTGATGCTTCATAAAGTTCAATTGAAAGATGTCAAAGTTGCGAACCCACTAGTGACTCGCAAAGATTTGACTCAAGAACTTTTGACAGACCTGACAGACATCGAAAATATCGCTTTGGAAGATGGATTATTGCCACCAGAGCAACGTCGTATTGACCGCGTATTCAAAGGTTCTTCTGAAGGCTTCAATAAAGATGCGCGCATTAAATTCGGTTTGAGCTTGTGGAAGTTTGAAGCTGGTAAAGCTTACGGCGAAAACAAAGTTCTAAGCTACGACAAACAGGATAACGAGCAGTACTTCCTGCTAGATACTTTGTCGCGCTATAAAAAAACGAAAATCCTTTTTGGATTGTTCGGTGAAGAGACTTTGATGACTTCAAACTTGCTATTCACTGCGGATTCCAACTGGGTTCCACAGCGTTTCGTGACTTTGACTTCAAGTGCAGAGATGAAAATGCGTGACGTTTCTAAAAGAGACTTCGCAGAAATCCAACGCCTAGTTAAAGACACTATCGGCGAAAAGGAATTCAACAAAGTTCCTTGGCACAATTGGAACAGCGACAACGCTAAAAAGCACGTGAACGGCTACTTCAAACAAGAAGTGTTCTTCAACCCTGAGGCGCTGAACGTGATTCCTTACATGACTGAAAAAGCTTTAGCGGCGCGCTTCAAACAATATATTGAAGAGAAGGGTCGTCCTCGCTCTCGTCCATTCGTGGGTGGCAATAGCCCTATCGACTACATCACAAACTGGGTCGCGGGATTCACGGGCGATATCAACCGTGTAGCGGCTCGTCTTAAAATCGTAATCGATCCAAAGAAAACGGTTCAAGAGCGCTTCGATGCGTTTGAAGACCTGCAACAAATGCCCATCTGGAAAGAGCGTGGCATTGGCTTCTTGATGTCTTTCATCTCGGAAGCTGACCGTCCTAAGCTTCTTCGCTATGAATTGATTCTGTCAGCGAAAGGCACGAACTCGGTTCAATACAGCTTTGGTAACTTCAATGAAGAAAAGCTTTACCGGTCGTTGATGTACATCCAAAACATCATCAACAACCGCTCTTTCGATTTGCGTCTGTACACAGATGGTAACGGTGAGTTCCGC
Source organism: Bdellovibrio bacteriovorus (assembly GCF_001592755.1). Lineage (NCBI taxonomy): Bacteria > Pseudomonadati > Bdellovibrionota > Bdellovibrionia > Bdellovibrionales > Pseudobdellovibrionaceae > Bdellovibrio > Bdellovibrio bacteriovorus. The sequence goes on from NZ_LUKF01000001.1 coordinate 16,746, forward strand.
ACGACGGCGACTTCATCAAATCCATAATCAAAATTTGAAAGTTAGAATTAAAAAGACCCGCTAAATCAGCGGGTCTTTTTTTATGCCTTCGCCTTAGCAATTTGAATCGAATCGAAGAAAGAGCGCCTTACCAGCAAAGCACCTTTTTTGTTCGCAAGCTCCTGAATATCCGCACTTTCTACTAACGACGTACACAAGACGGCCTTGTACAAATGCTTCTGCGGAAGTGAGTCTAAAAGATCAAAGCCCGTTTCTTCTTCACCAGGAAATAGTAAGTCGGCGATCAGAGTCAGGTTTTTCTCTGGATTCACAGAAAGAAATTCTTTTGCTTTAGAGAGGGTTGAGAAAGAAGAAACCTTGATGCCTGCGTTTTCAAAACGCTTCTGCAGACTGGCAGAGTCTTCTGCAGTCACTATGACAGCGTTTTCACTAACACCAAAACGAACCGCCTCAAGAGCCATCGGCACGACGATTTTAAAACAGGCCCCTTGAGTCGAAGGAACGTAAGACACCACTCCTCCAGTTAGTTCTAGATCTTTTTTGACCTGATAAAGTCCCAACCCTGTTCCGCCTTTTTTATTAAAGGTCGATCCTTCTTTGAAAAGCGATTTGACGTGCTCCGCAGGGATGCCTGGGCCGTTGTCTTTGAGGTAAATCACGATAATTCCCGCCTGCTTTTCTGCACTGATTTCAATCACAGGATCGATGCCTTTGGCGTAACAAGCTTCCAACGAGTTATTCAATAGATTTGAAAAAGATCGCTGAATAGCATAAAGCGGCCAATACACAATCACATCACTGGGAACTTGGTTCACGAATCTCGCCTTTTCATGCACTTTTTCATAGGAAGAAATCAATTCCGAAAGTGCCGCCTTTAACGAAGTATCCCCTTGCACCAAATCGGAACCCTTCGTTTTATATCTTTGAAAAAGATCTTCAGAAATATTTCGAATTCTTTGGGTGGCATTTTCGATAAGATCCCGCAGGTCCCCCGACACTTGGCCTTTCAGAAGCGAACTCGCCACCTGCAACGCCATCAACGGACTGCGAATATCGTGCGAAACCTGCCCCACCATGCGCAACGTCGCCTCCGTGGTCGCGGCTTTGACCAATATACGCGAGCGATATTTTTCTTGTTCCTCACGACGGATATATCGCATAAAGCGAAGAGGTATGACGATATACTGAGATCCCAGTCCAACCAGCAATCCCTTTGCAACGTCCAAGTTCAAGCTTAAAAACTCGAAAGCTAGGTAGCTCAGCACTACGTAACTGATGATTGCGCAACTACTATACCAGAAAGCTTGTTTAACAGGGGAAAACAGCAACAATAAGCTTACGGAGACGATGAGCAAACTCAACCACAACCAAGCGACGGGCATTGATGGAGTTTTGACGTATTCTCCAGAGTAAAAATTAGTCAAATAGGTGGCAATAAGTCGGTTCGCAGGCCAATAGCTTTCACCCATTTTGGATGCGCCAAGATTCGTTCTTCTCATAATACTAGGTGAGCTTGTAAAAGAATAGATACCTGAAGCACCCAAAAGCACTACTTTATCTTTGATACTTTCGTTCAGAAAAAGTCTTTCATCGCCTTTTCCAATTCTCTTTTCACCAAAATCGGACCACGGCCAGATCCTCATATAAACTTGCAAGGTATTGAGGTATTCGAAGGTGTGCCTAAAGTATTCAGGAGGCATTACCTCAGAAAAAAGATTCTTCACAACATCGAAGTCTTGGTTATAAATGTCTTTATCCAGATCGAAGTAAATTAATATTCTTCGGGAAACATCATCAAGCTGACTATCATACGTGGGAATAAGAAATAATGGCCGTGGATGTAATTTGTATTTCTTGTGAAAATCAAAGGTAGCACCTTCGAATATAGAGATATTTGAAAATAAATAGAGGTTGGTCAAACCTGATAATTGTTTTGCAAATTCTTCTTCTGAAAGGTCGAATTCAACTTCGCTCTTTGCGACCGTCAAAACCAGCGCCTTCGGATTATGTTTTAAAAAATTTTTGATTAATATTACGAGCTCTTGCGCAGAAAACTTTTCGCCCTTTTGACCTTTATTAGGCTTAAAATCTGAAATATCAAAAAGCTTCAAAGGAACTTCCGGAGGGTTGGAAAAAGAGAGAATCTGTTTCCAATCTAGAAAGAACATGTCCAAGCTTCGAGTTTCCAACTGGCTTAAAAAGAAGGAAAGAAAAACACCTAAAAACACTGTTGCAAGAACTCTATGAAGCATCAACATCCTCTAAATAAAAACCTATTTTGCCAGGCTTGGTTAAGTGTTTAATCCTTTTTTAACCATGTAAATAGTTTCCTTTTGGCCCTGGACCAGAAGATTCCAGCGCTCAGAATACCAACATAAGTATTTGTAATCACTTATATTTGTATATCTTTCGACCCGGCAATACTGGCCCATCAATTGCACTATTCGGGGGTGGTATCAAAGGGAAACCAAATGCAGTTGCGTAGACACAAAGACATTATTGCGGTCAAAAACGGGAATCAAGCTCCCGTAGCTTTCCATGCGCGCAACTTGGAAGTAGCCTCCGTTTCGGAAGAAATTTGGAGTTCAATGGCTCCTACGACTTTCGATAATGGCTTCCTTATGAGCATGCTTCCCGAAGAAAAGGGCGTTATTGCCGATGCATTTGAATCTTTAGAAGATTGGCAAAATGAAGTCAGCGAAACTGCCACTACTGTGAAGGTGGCTTCCAAGGTCACAAGTCTTACTTTAAACGTCACTCAGCTTTGCAACCTGCATTGCACTTACTGTGCTGCTGGCGGTGATGGAACTTATGGCGATCCGGTTGCCAAAATCTCTGTTGAAAAGACTCTTCCTCAAATACAGTACTTCTTAAACAAACTTTCTTCTGGCGATCAGTTCCAAATTACTTTTTTGGGCGGCGAGCCTTTGCTTTATCCTGAGGCGATCAAACACATCGCTTTCCACGCGACTGAATTGGGAACTGAGCGCGGCATCCGCACTCGTTTCAATGTTATAACGAATGCCACTTTAATCACTCCGAAAGCTTCGGATATTCTTACTGCCATCAAAGCCAACGTCACAGTTAGCATTGATGGCCCGCCAGAGACACATGATAAAGCTCGTCCTCAGAAAAATGGGGAAGGATCCGCGGCAGCTGCGATAAGAGGTCTAGAGTTGCTTTTAACACAGAAAAGCAACTTGGGACGTATTCAGCTTCACGCCGTATTCAGCAAAAATAATTTGGAAGTGGAAAAGGCGTATCGCTTCTTTAAAAATTTTGAAGTGGATTATTACGAATTCACGTTTGATATCACTGAATCTGAAGAGCAGTCCAATCGCATCTTCATGCAGGAGATGGCTAAGGTTGCCAATCTTGCATACCAAAGCGGCGGCGAAATCGCTTTACGTAAAATCGTACTTTTCGATCAATACTTTCAAGCTTTGGACGACCAAAAGCGGTCCGAGAATCACTGCGGCTCAGGAAAATCACTTCTGAGCATTGATTCTAAGAATAAGATCTATGCTTGCCCCCTGGATGTTGGAACAAAGGCAAATCAAGTGGGCGATATGGACAACGTTGAAGCCGCTCGACTTGAAGAGCTCCAATCTCCACTCATTAAAAAGAATAACTGTGACACTTGCTGGGCACGTTTCTTATGCGGAGGCGGATGCCTGTTCGCGCATAAGTCTATGACCGGCAACAAGCACAGAAAACATGTTAGTTTTTGCGAAAGAACAAGATACTTGATTAGTCTAACATTGTTGTATTATGAACAATGTAGAGGCTAGAAAGGGATTAATATGACTAAGAAACACATTAAAAAGGTCACGCCCAAAAAGACTGAGCCTTCTACAAGAATGCCCGAAGGCCCTAGAGACTGCGTACCTCTTTCCACTTAATTTACTAATCACAAAGAACTGAGCTAAAGATATGTCTCTTCCTCCCTCCCTCGGAGAGAACATACAGAACTCGGGGAATCGCCGTAAGGCGGCTCTCTTTGCATTGAGGATTTTATTTGCCTCAGTGGTCGCAATCTTTTTGTCTCAGATCAATTTGGACTATTTGGAAGCCTATTTATACGACTTACGTATCCGCACGACTCCAACGACTGCCACTTCGGGAAATGTAGAACTTGTTTTATTTAATCAAGAAAGCGCACAGAAACTTAAGTCTGATCTTTCAGCGTCTGTTCTAAGCAATATAATTAAAAAAGTTCGTGCCGAAAATCCAAAGCACATTCTTGTCGCTGTCTCTCTCGAAGATATTTCTGGCGATACAGCGGCTAAACACGAACTGGCAAAAACCGCGTCAGAAACAAAAAATTTGGTCGTAATTACGGACGAACTTGAGTTACGAGGCGAAGAAAACGGCCTTTCCCTTCCCGCACCGTTTCAAGAAGTGAGAGTTGCTTCCGGCCCGAGAACTGCCGACTCAAAAGCTTTTGCAAAAGACGGCGTGACGAGAAGAATGTTGATTGCCTATCAGGACAAGCCCTTACTTCATGCTCAGTTGGCGGCCGAAATCAATCGTGACGTAAAAGACCTCTCAAGCATCCAAGGTCAGTTTGAATATGCTGGATCTATACAAACCTATATTCATTTTCATCCAGCAAAAACATACCCGAGCCACTCCGCCATAGAACTATTGGAAAAGTCCTCTGCTGGAAATGCATTTGAAAACAAAATTATTATTATCGGTGATGATACCGCTCTTAAAAACAGTGATTATATTTTAACGCCTTATTCTCGCGAGCCGACTGCGATGCCGATTGCGGAGATGCACGCCAATATGCTGGACACGATCGTTCTCAATGCGTCACCTCGTGTACCGCCGAAATGGTTCAACTTTGTCATCATCTGGCTCATTTCTGTGCTGACCGTTCACGTAGTACTCACAATGAGTCCAGCCAAAGGACTGATCGTTCTTGTCGGAACTGTCCTCGGTTTCTCGATCCTCTCCTACGCCGCGTTTGCCATCGGCAATCTATGGATCGGCATGGCCGCGCCTATTCTATCTATCTTCCTCTGCTACTACTTCTTCATCCCCTACCGCTTGATCGTAGAGAATCGTCGCAGTTGGGAGTACTACCAGAAGAATAAACTTCTAAGCCAGGTTGAAGAGCTTAAGACGAATTTTATTTCGATGATGTCGCACGATTTGAAAACGCCGATTGCGCGTATTCAAGGGATGACGGATATGATTCTTGCGGATCCCGTCACATTGAGTCCGCAGCAGCGCGAGGCTGTGGATACGATTCGCCATTCTTCTGATGACCTTTTGAAATTCATCAATGCGATTTTGAATTACGGAAAGATTGAAAGCCAGGGCGTGCAGTTGAACCTGCAAAGCAAGGACATTAACAATCTTCTTCAAGAAGTCATCCGTAAGCACGAGTTCCTTGCAAAAGTGAAACGTATCCAGATCGTCTCGGAACTAGAGCCTATGTTCCCTGTTCCTGTCGACGCTGATTTAATGAAGCAGGTGTTCTCAAACCTTGTAGAAAACGCCATTAAATACAGCCCTGAAGACACGAAGATTATGATCTCTAGCGAAGAGTCCTCCACGAAGGTGGTGGTGCAAGTCGCCGATCAGGGGCCGGGTATTCCAGCTGACGAATTGCCTAATATTTTCATGAAGTTTTTCAGATCCAAGAACGCCAAAAGCTCGCCGATCAAGGGGTCAGGGTTGGGGCTTTATCTGGCTAAATACTTTACAGAACTTCACCATGGACGCCTTTTTGTAGAATCTTCCCATGGTAATGGCTCCACATTTACGGTAGAACTACCAATCGAGCAAGGGGGTACACATGCTTAAGGTTTTGGTTGTAGACGACGATCAGGGCTTAAGACTTTCGGTTAAATCCGCACTCGCAGTCACTCAAAGATTTGAAGTCGACGAGGCTTTCGATGGCGTCAACGCTATGGAAAAAATCAAAGGCGGCGACAAGAAATACGATCTAGTGATTCTTGATGTGGACATGCCTCGCATGAACGGACTCGAAGCTCTTCGCCAAATCAAAGAATTTGATCCAGGTATCATCGCGATCATCATGACTGCTCACGCGACTTTGAATGATGCGATTCAAGCCGTTAAAGACGGTGCTTACAATTACCTTCCAAAACCTGTTGGCAGTGATCAGTTACTTCAATTGATCGATAAAGCCGTTAATGCTCACAACTTGATTTCAAATATCGCTGCTTCTGCACCCGTCATGCACGAAGCGGGTCGTAAAATCATCGGTCACACTTCACAAATGCAAAAGGTGTTTAACATCATTCACCGTCTTGCTAAGGTCGATACCCCTGTTTTGATTCGTGGTGCTTCGGGTACGGGTAAAGAACTTGTTGCTAAAGCGATTCACTACAACTCGGCTCGCAAAGATGAAAAGTTCGTCGCCATCAACTGCTCTGCAATTCCAGAAAATCTTTTTGAATCGGAACTATTCGGTCACGAAAAGGGCTCTTTCACGGGCGCAGATCAACGTAAAATTGGAAAATTCCAATTTGCTGAAGGCGGAACTCTGTTCCTCGATGAAGTGGGCGACATGCCGCAATTGATGCAAGTAAAGATCTTGCGCGTTCTTCAGGAAAAGCTTTTTACTCCGGTAGGTTCAAATCGCGAATTCCCAACAAATGTTAGAATTATCGCGGCGACAAATAGACCTCTTGAAGACATGATCAAAGCGGGCACTTTCCGCGAAGACTTGTTCTATCGTTTGAACGTTGTACCTATCTTCTTGCCAGCGTTGGCTGAACGCAAAGACGATATGGATCACATGGTGAATATCTTTATTAAGAAATTCAACCAAGCGCATGGCAAACGCATCAACGGAATTGCTCCAGATGCGATGGCAGTTCTTAAAAAGCACACATGGCCAGGAAACATCCGTGAACTTGAAAACGTGATCGAACACGCTTTCGTTCTAGAGATGTCGAACATCATCACGATCGCATCTTTACCTGAATCCTTGTTGATTGCGACAGGTACAAATTTGATCGATGTTCCACCGGTGATGGAAACCGCTCAAAGCGTGGCTTCTGTGGGATTGGCATCTGCTTCTCAGGCCCATGCGACTTTGGGTGATGACGATGATGCGGACGTGGGTACAGACTCTGAAGAGTTGGATGGCGAAGAAATCGTTCCTTACAACGGTTCCGAAAACCTAGATTTCAATGCGCAGAAAGAAGCTTTCGAAAAAGAGTTTATTATCAAAGCTCTTAAAACTTTCCGTGGTCGTATCAATCAAACGGCGTTGCACGCTAATATTCCGAAGAAGACACTTCTTAGAAAAATTGAGAAGTACGGAATCGTTGCGAAAGACTACGCCAACTAAGAAAATCCTAAAACAATGGCGAAACCCACAAGCTAAAAACTTGTGGGTTTTTCTTTTATTAACTGGGCCATTCCTAAAACCTGAAAGAAAAATCAAGAAAAACTCTTTTCCTTTTTTTCGTTTTTCGCAATGCCTCTAGTTTTGTAATTGAATTAAACCCCTGCATCTAGAGATGCGTAATTTTTGAGCAGATAATTCTTGGGATTTTGTGGTTACTCTACATTGACTCGACGTAATGGAGTCTGTAGTTTCAGTCGCTCACCTTCCGGAGAAATTTAATCAATGACCATGAATCCGTTGCCACCACAGGCATACACGAAAGAGACTTTGCTGAAAGCCTATCAGTGGCTGACAGTTCAAAACTCTTCGATCAAGGAAATGGCGACGACTCCGGATATCTTGGTGAGTTTGTATCTCAAAGCCACTCGCGATGGCGACCATGCGTTGGAAAGACCGAGCATCCAAAACTTCAAAAATGAATTAAGAAGCCTGGCTGGTATGATGGGTGAACTTGACGGCCCCGCTCGTCCGGTGATGGCACAGCCTCAACCGACGCCGGTGACTGTAGCACCTCCCGTGCAACAGGTTCAGCAAATGCAACAAGTTCAGCAAGTTCACGTTGTGCCGGCGGCGACAACCGCGACACAAACTCAGGTTTCCTATACTGAAAAAACTGTGACAGCGACAACTCGCCAACCTGATTTAATGGAGATGCTGGATTCCTGTTCCAAAGGCATGATTCAGGAAGTCAAAGAAGAGTTCAACTTGAGTTCGGACCTTGAGGCCCTTCGCATGCTTATCAAAATCGGCTACAGCCGTTCAAAAACCCTACTTAAGTAGTCTTTGCGTGGCCCGCGGTAATTGGGCTATACTCCCCAGCATGAAACGTAAATATATCTGGCTTGTGCTTATCTCTGCTTTCCTTGTGGCTTTAGACCAAGTGATTAAGGTCTATGTTCACACGCACTTTCACCTGGGCGAATCCATCTCTGTCATTCCTAATTTCTTTAACATCACTTATGTAAGAAACTTCGGTGCGGCGTTTGGATTCTTGGCAGAAAGCCATCCAGATTTCCGAGAGATCTTTTTCTTAGCAATGCCGCCAATCGCGTTGATCATCATCCTAGGCATCTTACGTGGCGTGAAAGACGACGACACAAAACAAATTATCGCTCTTTCAAGCATCTTCGGTGGCGCTATCGGAAACTACATCGACCGCGTGCGCTTCCGCTACGTGATCGACTTCCTGGATTTCCATATTTACAATCGTTGGAGCTGGCCGGCATTCAACATCGCTGACATGGCCATTGTCGGTGGAGTAGGACTTCTTCTGCTTCTGATGTTCCTTGAGAATAAAAAGAAAGAAAAAGAGAAAACGGAAGGCGCTGCTTAAGCGCCTTTTTTATTTGTTCGGAATGTTCTTGCGAAGTTTTCTTTGCAAGCTTTGACGATGCAAACCTAATTTCTTCGCGGCCTGAGTGATGTTGCCATCAGAACTCTGCAAAACGTAGTCGATGTACTCTCGTTCCATACGAGCCAAAGAGATCTCTTGCTCTGGAACTTCCTCACCCACATTTTGATCGGTAAAGGCCTTGATGATCATATCTGGAGTCACGGGTTTACTGATAAAACTGTGCGCCCCTAGTTGCATGGCTTTCACTGCCGAAGCCACACTGCCAAATCCACTCATCATCACGACTTTCACTTCTGGAAATTTGTCTTTGAGGTCTTTTAAGAACTGAAGGCCATTTTCAGAACCCACACGCAGATCCAGAAGTGCCCATTCGGCTTCGGTGATCTGGGTTAATGAAGGCGTTTGTTCAAAACTTGTGACCACCATGCCGCGGTCTTGCAGTTCTTCCGTTAAAACTTCCCGAAGGTTACGATCGTCTTCAACCAATAAAAGCTTTTTACCTTTGATATCCATTTAAGCCTCCTCAATGGGAAGACGAATTTGCGCAGTCGCGCCTCTTCCCGAGGTGTTATTAAAGATTTTAAACTCTCCGCCCGCCGCTTGTGCCATCATCATCGCAGAATAAATTCCCAAGCCATTGCCATCCACCTTTGTAGTGACGAAGGGCTCTCCCAAGCGAGACAAAGTTTCTTCAGACAGTCCTTCTCCAAGATCTGTGACCTCTAAAAGAATCCAAGAGTCCTTTTTAAACAAGCGCACGTAAATTTTAGACCCAGCCGGAGAGGCCTCCAAAGCGTTGTTTAACAAGTCGAAGAAAGTGTTGGAAAAAGCCAGTACTTGCAAACGGCAAGACAGAGGCTCGGTCATAAAGTGCTTTTCAATAACGGCACTTTCATTTTCTTTTTCCCAGACTTTTAAAAGATCTTCGGCCAGCTTCTGAATTTCCACCGTGTGCAGCTCTGCCTGGGAAGAACGAGAAAAGACCGAAGCCATGTGTTGAAACACTTGCACACACTCATCTAAAGAAGTCTTAGCTTTTTCTAACTCCTCGCGCGCGGCCGTTTCGTCGCCGGAAAGCTTTCTTAAACCGCGCTCCATGCGAAGTTTTAAGGAATTCATTGGAGTCGCTAATTGATGAGAGAACCCGGCCGTCAATGCGCCTAAGGATTTCAAACGGTCGGCTTGGTGCTGACGGTCCTGTAGCAGACGAATGCGCATTTCATTTTTCTGCAAGAGACCTGAAAAATAATGACTGACAAACCAAGAAGCGGTGATCAAGAGCCATTGCGAAAGAAATCTTAAGCCTAAATCAGAAACATCAGAGCCTACTGTCACCCTAGCATCAAGGTAGGTCTCTAATTGCAAAAGGCCCAACAAAAGAAGAACGGACGCTCCAAAAAGATAAGAGGCTCTTTGGCGCAAGAGCATGCCTCCTAAGAAGGAATGGATGCAAAGAATGCTGACGAAGGGATTGTTGGCAGAGCCGCTGACGAAAAGCAAACCCGCCGCCGCGAGTAGATCCACCCACAGATGAACCAATGTATGTTTTTGACGAGCTTGATCTTCGCGCGGCCATAAACCTTGCGACAGAACATTGAAGGTCGCGAGCAAGGCCAGGACAGCAATAAAATAGAAGATGTCCCTTTTCTGTAGAAGGTTCCAATGAATCAGGGGAATAATCCCCAAAGTTAGACAGAATATCGCAATCCAGCGAAATCGAATCAGCCCAGGCATGACCCTTTGATAGCGGACCCGGGGTGACGCCGCAACAAGTCTCTGTGTCACGCAACCATTCGTTGCATTTTTTAAATGCAAATTACTTGCATCTATGAAATCAGGGTGCTAGAAGGCTTTAAATCGAAGGAGACACTATGAAGACCTTTCTTATTTCCGTGATTTTCGCTTTCGCCCCTGCCGCTTTGGCTCACGACCATACAACTGACTTAAGCATTTTAAATCGTTCAAAGGTCGGCGCTGCAACCGCCGAGGCCTTAGAAATGTTTGAAACTTCAGGCGCGGGTCTTCTTTGGACCTTCCAAACGGAGTCCGTTAATGACGAAGCTTTATCTAAAATTTACTTCGTAACGGAAAATACGGTGAAATCGGCTTCTTATGACTGCCACTTCCATGCTCACGGCGACGAACAACAGGCGCACTGCCATGAGGGCGGAGAACTGAACAATGTTCCTTCTACCGCACCGGCGTTGAGTTTCAATGTCGATGCATATCTTGAGGGCTTAGCCTCTTCCATGGATGTTTTTGAAAGAAAGATTTCATCATTAGATAATTTAACAAGCATTAAGATGTGGCAAAATACGACGGAAATGTTTGTGACCCTTTCGTCTTCAGTAAATGGTGTTGAAGCAAAAGCTCATTTCATGTGTCATATCCATGCAGGAACAGAAATCGATTGTCACCGCAGTCGCAATGCCGGTCCCGGCGAGCCCTCTTTCTAGGAGTCATCCGTGAAAAATTCTTTTCTGCTCATACTGACAGCTTTATTCATGACAGCTTGTGGAGGCGGTCACAATCCTGACAAGGAAGCTCTTCAGCAAGCGCAAAAAATCGGCGATCAAGCTTACTTCGAAATTTCTCCCGGCGTAGGGCTTATGGCTGATACCGTTTCTTCCGTATCTTCGGGAGCCAACTTTGAAGTGAGTTTTACTTTGGAAGATGGAGGACGTCTCAGCATCTCTACTTTCGCAGACACCCAGCTTAAAAGTGGCATTGATTTTGTTTTCACTCGACAGGGCACAAAACTTTTTGTTTTCAGCTCTGCTCAGGGTCAAACGCAAGAATGGACATCCCTGTTTAATACTGTAGATGCTACGGGCGTTCTGACATTTACGATGGATGTGCATAACAACGAACATCCAAGTCATATTCTATTGTGGGAAGGATCCAAGAATGCCTCTATGGATCATCGCAATACTCTTTATAATTCGGCCGAAGACAGTTTGGATTTGAATTATGATAATAGCCCCGGCAACGGCTTCGGTCGCAACTGGGGTTTTAAACTTGAAAAAGCGCAGCTTCTTAAAGCTGTTTTATCTGCACCACAGGAATCACACTAATGAAATGTTTTACAGTTGCTCTTTTTATTCTGCTTTCGGGTGCTCAGGCTTCGGCACAGAATCTTTTACAAAACATTCAAACGGCGGCGGCGATTGATATCGTGGCCCCTTTTGATTTTGAAGGTTCTGAAGAAAACAAGTTGGACATTCGATCTGCGGAGCTTTCTTTCTTTGGTCCCTTAGATCCCACTTTTGACGCCTATTTAAACGCCGCTGCTCACAATGAAGACGGTGAATTTGTTTTTGAAGTGCATGAGGCTTTCGTTTCATCAAGCAAGCTCATTCCCTCTTCTCGTTTCAAAATCGGTAAGTTCTTTTTAGGAGTAGGTCGCTTAAATCAATTCCATCAACATGACTGGGCGTTTATTTCTGCTCCACGCGTGCAGACGGAGTTCTTTGATGAAGAAGGTGTTGCCGATACGGGCGGCGAGTTTTCGACTCTTCTTCCAACAGATTCATATTGGGATATCACAGCAGGTGTGACCAACGGATACACCTATGGACACGCTCACGATGCCGGGGAAAAACCGCGCGTCCCAACCCACTACATTCATCCTGTGAACTTTATTGATTTTGGTGATGCCGGAGCCCTGCAATGGGGAATGAATTATTTAGGCCGCACGGATGCTCAGGGTATTCAAACTCAGCTTTACGGTTTGGATTTTGTGTTTAAAAAAATGGAAGGCAAAGTTCTTCGTTTTCTTTTGCAATCAGAAATCTGGTATCGCAACTTGAAAGCTCTGGAGGCCGATCGCCAAGAAGATATCGGCGCGTACATCTATCCGCAGATGTCCTTGAGTGAACGCCTGTTTCTGGGACTTCGTGTGGATTTGTTCTCTGAGCTTTCGCGCACGTTTCAGTCCGATGGCTCTAAACAGGACAATTTAGATTACGGTTTCGTTCCGACACTGACCTATAAGCATAGCGAGTTCACTTGGTTCCGCGTTGCTTACACTTATGACGTGCAAACCTATAAGGGTGAATCTGATGACTTGAATCAAAAAATCGAGTTGCAATTAGTTTCAATCTTAGGTGCGCATCCGGCACATTCATTCTAGGGGGTTTTCGTGAAGAGTTTTGTATTTGCGACATGTTTATTCTGTGCTTCGACGACTTTTGCAAAAATCAAGGTCGTGACGACCCTTCCTGATATTGCCGAAGTTGTTCAGGCTATCGGCGGAAGCGAAGTGGAAGTTCAAAGCTTGCTGAAGGGAAGCGAAGACCCTCATTATGCTGAAGCTCGCCCTGATTATATATTGAAAGTGAACCGTGCGGATGTTCTTTGCTCCGTCGGATTAGAGCTGGAAGTCGGCTGGCTTCCTAAAGTTCTTGAAAAGGCCGGAAATGCAAAAGTGTCTTCGGGTGGCAAAGGCTCCTGCATCTTAGGAAAATCCGTAAAACCTGTGGATGTGCCAGTCGGTGTTATCAACCGATCGTTGGGAGATGTTCATCCTCAAGGAAATCCGCACTTTGCTTTGTCTCCAGAAAAGCTGGTTGAAGGTGCCAGCGAAGTTGTTCGCGTTTTATCAGAAGTGGATCCTGGGAAAGCCTCTGAATTTTCGAAAAATTATGATGCATTCAAAAAGAAGATGACGGACTTGCAGACAGAGCTTTCTAAGAGCGTGAAAAAAGTGAAGGTCATGGAATATCACAAGGAGTTTACTTACTTCTTTAATGCCTATGGGCTTGAGTCCATCGGGTCCTTAGAGGAAAAGCCAGGCATGCCACCGTCGGCGGCGCGCTTAGCTCAAGTGGCAAAATTGGCGAAGGACAATAAAGTAGCTGTCTTATTTGCCACTCCATCAGCCCCTCATAAGGCCTTGGAAAGATTCACAGAGCTTTCTGGAATTCCTGTTGTCACCGTCCCTTCGTATGTACAAACTTCTGGGAATTCCGACGCAAAGACGATTGAAGGCTTGCAAAAACTATTGGTAAGATCCATTCCATGAGTTCTATTCTTGAAGTTCGAAATCTGAAAGCCCGCAGTCGTGAAGGAATGGATCTTTCACCGGCGGTCGACTTTGAACTTCAAGAAGGTGAAGTGCTTTTTTTGCGTGGAGAAAACGGTTCCGGTAAAAGCACTTTGCTAAAAACTGTTTTGGGTCTTCATAAATACTATGAAGGCTCTTTTCATTTACGTATTTCAAAACAGGAAATGCAGTATTTACCTCAGTTAGGAAACTTAAACTTCCACCTTCCATTGACTTTGCAAGACATGGTTCCACCGACCGCCCAAAACCTTGCGCTATTGCGCGGACTTGATCTGAATAAAAAATGGAACACAGCCAGCGGTGGTGAAAGACAGAAAGTTCTTCTTGCTGCTGTTCTGGCGAAAAATCCTAAGTTATTGGTGCTAGATGAACCTTTTAATCATGTGGATAAAGACTCTGTTCAAGTCCTAGAAGATGCTTTAGCACAGTTTCTTAAAACGAATCCGCAAAGCTCTTTGATTTTGGTATCTCATCGCGCCCTTGTGCAAAACTGGGCATCAGTGAAATTTCTGGAGATTCGATGAGTTCGTTTTTGGATTTACTGAAAATTTATCAGTGGGCTTTACCTGCCAGTGTAGTGATGGCGGCGGTGCTGGCATTGATTGGTGGCCAGTGGACGGCTCGCGCTAAAAGTGCGCAGATTTTTGTTTTGGGTCAAGGTTCTTCTTTAGGAATCGTGTTGGGTTTTGTTTTAAACCTTATCTTGGGTACTGACTTTCACGGATTGAATCTGGTTTTAGGTTTAAGCTTGGGTTGGTTGACGCTTTTACTTTCTGATTTTTGGATTGAGTCCCGCTCGGACCGCAACCACGTCTATTTAACACTTTTTGTTTTCTTTCTTTCTCTAACGTACTTGATCACTTCTATCACTCCCTCTTTAGAGTCACATATGGCGGCGGCGTATTTCGGTGATATCGCAGTGATGAGTAATTGGGGTGCGCAGATGAGCTTGGTCGCGGCGTTGGCATTTGCGGTTTTCTTATTGTGGAGTTGGAAAGAGCTTTCGATGATTTCTTTTCAGCTTTTAAACCAAAGCTTCATTCATCGCAGCGGCAAAAATCTGGTTTTTGATGTCGGGACCCTGCTTTTAACAACTATGGCTATTCAAAGCATGGGTTATCTTTACACCATGGGATCGCTTTTCATTGCGACAAGCTTTGCTTCGTCTCGCAGCCGAAACTTAAATTCTTATACAGTGAAAATACTTTTGATCGCTTCCTTAGGAAGTCTTTTGGGATTTAGTATTTCTTTATTATCCACAGAGCTTCCCACCGTCCCCTGCATCCTGATCGGACAGATGTTGGTGGGTCTATTGAGCTACACGAAGAAATAGTGGAACGAGGGCTGCGCTTCGCGCTTCTGTCCGTCCACGTTAAATAGACAGATCACCTCTGTGCGAACGCCTTTTTTGACATTAAACACGGTTAAATCTGCATTCTCGATAATTTGGTGAAGACCACGGCCCGCACCACCTTTTTCAGCGTTCATGCTGCCTGCTTGGCCGTTATAACAACTCATCAGATAATCAATGATGATATTCTTTGTCAGCGAGCCAAATGGATCTTTCACCGCCACTGCAAGTAACACCCCATCACTGGCGTACGTTAGCTGCGACTGCTGATGGGTATCGAGTTTGATTTCTTCTTTACGAGAAATGTGATTGAAGATGGACTTCCCTTGAGCATCAACCGGAGCATCGTAGATCGCATTCATCAGCATTTCTTCAACCACTGTGTTAACGCGATCTAAAACCGTGCTGCGAATTCCCATCTTTTTAAAGTAGGAATAAATGTCTTCTCGAAGCCCTTCGCGCTGACCGGAGTGAGTGACAGCGCGAGTTTGCACCTCTACCCCCCAAGTCAGATATTTTTCGATACCGAAAAGATCTTTATTTAAGAGCTTGCTTAGGGCCGTTAAGACATAACGAATCGTCGCGTTTCTATCTTCGGCATCACGAGAAATGATGTGATCAACGAAGCGGTTTTGCTCGAGAACCTTTAAGTTTCCTTGTACGTCCTTGCTTGTCAGAAGAACCGCATAGGGAGAAGACTTCTTGTCTTGAACATCTTTTAAGACGTCCACACAAGCTTCTTCACACAGAACAATATCATACTTATTTTCAGCTAAGAACGTGTGCCCCATCGCAGAGTCACTGGCGATATCCAGTTGAACACCGGTTCCGCCGAGCGCCATCCGAATTGGAAGTTGCTGCTTTTTATCGGGCTCGACCAAAAGAACCTTACCGCCACCACTTTTTTCAATGGCGCTTTGAGCTTCGTGAAGCTCGCGGTTGAGAATCTCAAACAGCCTGGCCTTTTCATTGGTGCGCATCAAGCGCTCAGTAAGGATAAAGCAGTAGATTTGAAAAAGCAGAGCTTGGAAGCGATCTTTGTCTTTCGGGTGTACATGTCCGAAATCTTCCGAGCGAATGACGAAGCATTCTACAGGCGTAAGTGCTTTAACTGTCGTCGACGTCAAATTAGATGTGATCACACTCATTTCACCGAACACTTCACCCGGTGTGTTCAGCGTGGCGATAACTTCGCCAGCTAAAGAAACTTCCACGCTTCCAGATCTAAGAAAAAAAAGAGAAGTGTTCTTCTTTCCTTCTTGAAGAATGAAGCTTCCTGCGGAAACAGACTCGGTGTGAATCATTGCAGATGCTTGTAAAAGCAAGTCATCACTAAATGACTTGAAGAAAGAGAAACTTTTAATTTCCTTAGCAATTTCGGCAGGGTGCAACTTCATATATTTGTAATTATGTATTTAGTTAGCAGGGCTTGACCAGAATCGAGTTGAATATTTTGGGGAATAAAAGAAAATTAAGTCTATCGTCGGTATACTTGGAGGCAGTTTGTACCCGATCCTTCCGCTTTCATCCACATTCGGTATTCCCACTTACTATCTGATTCTCAGTGGGACTGTTTGTCTATGCCTGTGGTGGTTGGTGCGTCGTTCGGAACAGTTCAAACTTTCGCGAAAAAGCACCCTCGACCTTAGTCTCATCGTCATGGTCGGTGGTTTTTTAGGCGGGCGCTTATTCCATGTTTTCTATGAAGACTTCCCCTACTACCGCGAAGAACCGATCCGCATCTTTCAAGTTTGGAATGGCGGTTTTGTTTTTTACGGTGGAGCCCTTTTAGCGGGACTTCTGGCCTTGATTTATCTTTTCAAAAAGAACAAAAGCAACATCAAAGACTATCTGGACATGTTTGCTCCCGTTCTTTCTTTTTCTTATGTCATGGGCCGTATCGCCTGTCTTTTAGCCGGATGTTGTTTCGGAAGATACTGCGAACTGCCGTGGGCCTTCGGTGGACGACATCCCACTCAAGCCTATGCCGCCTTGTGGGAATTAGGTGTGCTCTTTATTTTATTAGGAATTGAAAAAGCTCCGAGAAAAAAAGTAGGAGCCGTTTTTTATTCGTGGATGATCTTGCATGCGATCGGCCGCTTGATCATGGAATACTTCCGTGATGACTTTCGCGGGCCTACACTGGGCATTTCAATTTCAAGTTGGATCAGTCTGCTAGTGATCTTGCTTGGTACGTATCTACTTTTGCGGAAGCCAACACACGGGGGCTCGACACGCTCCTAGTTGGCATAAACTACCTTGCACAAAGCTGTCTAGACGACATTGATCTGACGGATAAGTATTGCGAACCAATTCAAGAGCGGCGGCAGCTGGCGTTTTGATATTCACCGGTACATACTCGCGATAGGAGTACTGCTGAATAAAGCGCACCATTTCCAAACCTGCTTGCATTGATTTTTCGCAAAGAACGTTCTGATTACAGACTTCCTTAACCGCGTTGTCCACTGTCGAAACAATTTCAGGATACGCCGTTAAAAGTTCGGGCAAGCATGTCGATGCGGCATAAAAGTCCGATTGCCCTTCGGTGGACGCCCAATCCGAACCCGGAATTGTTTGGCGAGGTTCTCCGCCCAAGATATGACCCAACTCATGACAAAGAATAGCGGCGAGTGCGGCCTTGGTCGCACCCGGCGCACGCGCCATTCCACCCCAGAGAGATACTTGCATCGAGTCTTCTTTCTGCTGCGCGAAGGCGGCGAAATAGGGACTTTGCCACTCGTAAGGGATGAGGAGACTCTTCCCCGTCGCTGCCTGAACTTTCGCATAATTTTTCACCAAGAATTGGCCAATCAAGGTGGCATAATCCACTTCAGTTAAATCCGACACATTTTTTGATCCTACGGGAAGATAGAAATATCCCGAAGAGGACTCTTGGACTTGCACCTGACGTTCGCTGGTTTTGCTTTTCACCAAAACACGTGGAGACTGCGCCATTGCCATAAGCGCTACGAGAAGAAGAAGGCCAAGAATGTAGGGAAGATATTTGCGATCGATCATAGCGCCTGCACCCTATCACAGATTCATTTTTTACTCGACCTAAAAGATTCCTATTTGTGAGAAGAAAAAGAGTCGTTTTCAGAGGGAAAATTAGAGTGTCTCATTTTTAGACACTCTCAAGAGTGACGCAAATTGACTGTGCTCTCTAGAGTTTAAACAGTGTTTAAGCTGCCAATCGCAAAATAACCACAATTCATACATAGATAGAAATGGCATGACTTCTGTATTGCAGAGTAGATGTAGAAGTTTAATTAGAAAGAGGTTTGTTATGAAAAAGCTTTTAGCTTCCTTTGTTGCGATGATGTCTTTCGCAACACTTATGGTTGGCTGTAGCGATGGCAGCGGTGGTGGTACGACAACGTACACATGTCCCGCGGGTTATTCGTATAACGGCGTAAACTGCGTGTGGACGAACGGTGGAACTCCTATTACACCAGGAACTCCAGGCACAGTGACAGGGCCCGTTCAATATTATGACTTCAATCGTTCATATGTGCAAAGTTGGGGCGGCGTCGGCACTGTTAATGGTGACATGACGATCGTCAACTCAGGCGCCTACAAACAATTCTTAAAAGAAGCAATGGCGATCTGTGACCGAAACATCTGGGGTTGGAGCAGCGGTCTTTCCGATTGTAACAACTGGGTTTCTGGTTCATTCAAAATTGCATTCTCTATCGATTCATCGATGAAACCAGCAGTTCGTTTCGAAGCTTATCCAGCTCCAAGTTTCTTCTCATGGAACTTCAGCTTGGGTTGGGATGCGGGCGGTGTTGCGTTCAATCCACTTATCTTGAACTCCAACAACACGTTCAGCTTGATCAACAATAGCAAAGGTTTCGAGATCCGTGCTCAAGGTTCTTACTGGAATGGTGGCGGCTTGCGCTTGATCCAAATCCAAGTTCTTCAAGGAACTTTGCAAGACGGTTACTTCACATATGATCTTTACTACCCGTACAATAACGTAGCGACGAAGTTCGCAACGGGTAAATTTAAAAAGTACTAAGCTCTGCGTCTTGCACTCGCGGCAAGACTCAGCAAAGATTCACGTATGACAGAACCTCAAAAACCAAGACAGGTTAAATGCCCGCAGTGCGGGCGTTTAGCGTTGTACTCACCAGAAAATCCTTTCCGTCCTTTCTGTTCAGAAAGATGTCGCATCATCGATCTTGGCGCGTGGGCCAGCGAAGAATACAAAATTCCCGTCAAAGATTCTTCAAGTGATGCTTTAAGTATGGATGACGAAGACTCTTCTGAAGATATGCACTGATGCCGCTGAAACGCGCACTCAGAGTCGTTTTCACATTTTGCTATTGACGAATTTCCGATTTTGCATTTTCATGACCATGTCATTGGATGACGAAGAGTTATCATCACGATTTTTATTTACAACGACGGACACACAAAAGTGTCTCAAAGAGGAGTTCAAATGAACAAAGCTCAACTTATCGAAAAAATCGCTACTGAAACAAAAGTTTCTAAAGCTCAAGCTGAAATGATCCTTGATTGCGCAGTAGAGAACATCAAGAAATCAGTAAAAAAAGGCGACGACGTTAAACTTGTTGGCTTCGGTACTTTCACTAAAGCTAAACGCAAAGCTCGCACTGGTCGCAACCCACAAACTGGTAAAGCAATCAAAATCCCAGCTTCTTGGGCTCCAAAATTCCGCGCTGGCGCAGAATTCAAATCAATGGTTAAGTAATCGTCTAAACAACGATGAACTAATCAAAGGCATTCCCCACGGGAATGCCTTTTTTTATTTCCCTTCACTAGCCAGGGTGCCGGAGAGAGGAAGGGTTTAA
>NZ_LUKF01000001.1:344418-347968 GCF_001592755.1 Bdellovibrio bacteriovorus
ACCCAAATTTCTCTCTATGGCACGACGAGTTATCGAATGTAATGAACCCGTCCGTGAGTTACACCTGCCCATGGCCGGGTCCCATACAATAGCACCCTTGACGAACCCCGCTAGGTCCGGAAGGAAGCAACGGCACTCGAGGGACTATGTGATATGGGGTGCTCGGCCACTTTTGTTTTCGCGAAAGTTTTCTTGAGGGGTGTGTTTTGTCTTATCAGGTGATTGCACGCAAATGGCGTCCACAATCTTTCACTGACGTTGTCGGGCAAAACCATATTACCCAAACTCTGACGAACGCTCTTAATAACGGCCGTCTGCCTCACGCACTTTTATTCACAGGTCCTCGTGGTACGGGAAAAACTTCTTCCGCGCGTATTTTGGCGAAAGCTCTTCGCTGTCCCAATGCCGTGGGCTTTGTACCTTGTAACAACTGTGATTCGTGCAAAGAGATCGCTTCTGGTTCTAGCGTTGACGTTATGGAAATCGACGGAGCTTCGAACAACGGTGTCGATGCGATTCGTGAACTTCGTGACACTGTGGCTTTCATGCCTTCCAGTGGAAAATACAAAATCTACATCATCGACGAAGTGCACATGCTTTCCACAAGTGCCTTCAACGCCCTTCTAAAAACTTTGGAAGAGCCGCCTCCCCACGTGATCTTCATCATGGCGACAACCGAAGTTCACAAAATCCCGCAAACGATTTTGTCTCGTTGCCAACGCTTTGATTTTAGAAGAATCAGCACTCGTCAAATCACAGAAAGATTGAAAATGATCTGTGACGCTGACGGAGTTTCAGCCGAAGAGGAAGCTCTTTGGGTGATTGCTCGTCAGGGTGATGGTTCCATGCGTGACTCACAAAGTTTGCTGGATCAAGTGATCACTTTTGCCAACGGTCCTTTGACTCGCGCAAATGTTGTTGAAATTTTAGGTCTAACGGATCGCACTTTGTTGTTTGAGGCCGTGAATGCATTGATCGACAGAAACTCTCAAGCGATTTTAAGTGTGCTAGAGAAAATTTCTGCTGCCGGATTTGAACCGCATTTATTCTCTCAAGACTTGCTTGAAACAATTCGCAATTTGCTTTTGGTGAAAGTTTCCCAAGCGCAAGCGGCGCAAATGTTAGAAATGCCTGAGTCAGAAATCCAAACCTTGAGCGAAATGTCGCAACGACTTTCTGAAGAAGACATTCACATGCTCTTCGACATGGCGTTAAAAGGCGGCAACGATATTCCTCGCGCTCAGGATCCAAGAATTGTTTTAGAAGTCACATTGCTAAGAATGGCGTCTGCGCCGAAGTTAGTGGATCTAAAAACTCTGTTGCAAAATGGTGTTCCCACTTCTCACAGCGCAGGTGGGGCCAGGCCCTACACTCCGCCGGTAACTCCTCCCGCAAAAGGTCACGATCGTTTAGCTGAAGCGCAAAAAGTTGCTGAAGTTCCTAAAGGAATTGATGCGATGAAAGCCGCGCTGGAAAAAGCGAAGACGACGCACGTGAAGGCAGAGGCGGCGAAACCTGCAGCTCCTGTAACGAAAAGTGCAGAACCTGTTAAGAAAATGGCTACAGGAAATACTTCTGCGGATAAATGGGTCGATTTTGTTGAATTGCTTCGTCAAGACGATGCTTTGTTCGCAGCGAAAGTGGAAAATTTACTTTTCGCTAAGGAAGAGGGAAAGCTTTTAACCCTGGGAGTGCCTCCGAAGCTTACGTTCCTGAAAGAGCAAATGGCTGACACTCAGGTGCGTAAAAAACTGCAAGGATTTATTGATTCGTACTGGGGTGCTGGGTATTCTTTTGAAGTTATTATGGGTCGTGATCAAACCGGAGAATCCGCTTCGTCTTTGCAGCAGAAAAAGCAGCAAATGGCCGAAGAAGATCTTCGCAATAAGATCGCAGAAAATCCGATGGTGAAAGCCGCCCAGGATGTTTTCAAGGGGCAGATTAAATCCATCGTAGACACGAAGCGCGACGGCGCAGGGAGATAGTATGAAAGGCATGCAAGGCGGAATGGCTCAGCTCATGAAGCAAGCCAATCAAATGCAAATGAAAATGAAAAAAGCCCAAGAAGAGCTTGCGAAAAAAGAATACGAAGCAACTTCTGGCGGTGGCGCAGTTAAAGTAAAAGTAAACGGCGACCACATGATCACTGCATTGACTATTGATGCTGAAGTTCTAAAAGCAGGCGATGTTGAAATGCTTCAAGACATGATCTTGTCTGCAACAAACGAAGCTATCAAAACTGCGAAAGATACATCTTCAAAAGAGATGGAAAAAATCACTGGCGGTTTGAATATCCCAGGAATGTTTTAATTAATGCTACATATTGGCGCTTTAGAAAAATTAGTCCACGAATTGAGCCGTCTTCCCGGTATCGGGCCGAAGACTGCTCAACGCTTGGCTTATTTCATTCTAAAGACCAATAACGACTTCCCCGAGCGCTTAAGCGAAGCTCTTTTGCGCGTGAAAGCGGAAGTTCACGAGTGCCCTCGCTGCTTCAACTACACCGACACGGATCTTTGCCGTTTTTGTGAAGATCCTCACCGTTCTGACGAATCCATCTGTGTGGTTGAAGAACCGGCTGACATCGTTCGTATCGAATCTTCGGGTGCTTTCCGCGGACGCTATCATGTTTTGCATGGAGCGATTTCTCCACTGGAAGGTATCGGACCTCAAGATTTGAAAATCAAAGAGTTGGTTGAACGTGTTGAAGCGGGTTTGAGTGGCCAAGGTCCCGTCATCAAGGAAATCATCCTCGCATTGGATGCCGATCTTGAGGGTGACACGACGATTTTGTACCTAGCTAAGCACCTTCAGGGCAAAGGTTTGAAACTTTCTCGCATTGCCCATGGAGTTCCTATTGGCAGCGACATCGATTTCATAGATGATAGAACTATGGGTCGTGCCCTGCAAAATAGAGTGGAGCTGTAATGTCCTTTATTAACTACAATGCTAAAGAAATTCACTGCAAGGTTGTCTATTACGGTCCTTCATTGGGCGGTAAGACGACAAATATTCAGTGGGTTTATCAAAAAACGGCGGAGGATCAAAAATCCAAGCTCGTGGCATTGAACACGGACATTGAGCGCACTCTTTTCTTCGACTTCTTGCCTTTGAATGTTGGTGATATCCGTGGATTTAAGACGCGTTTTCACCTTTATACCGTTCCGGGCCAAGTTGTGTACGATGCTTCTCGTAAATTAATTCTTAAAGGTTTGGATGGCGTTATTTTCGTCGCGGACTCGCAAATCGAGCGTATGGACGAAAACTTGGAATCTCTTCGCAATTTAGAGAGAAACTTGGAACAACAAGGCTACGACATCCGCGAAATCCCTTTGATCATGCAGTACAACAAGCGTGATCTTCCTAATGTCGCTTCATTGGCTGAGCTTCGAAGTGCTTTGAATCCTTATAATGCGCCAGAAATCGAAGGATGCGCATCTGAGGGAAAAGGCGTTTTTGAGTCTTTGAAGACGGTTTCTAAGTCTATTATTAACGTCCTCAAGGGCGGAACTACTTTATAACGATCGACCGGCTTCTAGGGTGGATGGGA
>NZ_LUKF01000001.1:348028-573188 GCF_001592755.1 Bdellovibrio bacteriovorus
TCCCATCCACCCTAGAAGCCTCAATCGTTCTAAACTGTCGCGTTTTGGTAGCTAATTTCGTTTTAGCAACGGCTTCAACTCTGGTTGCCTTTTCCCTGTCAGGTTACGGTGTGTTTGGGCTGGTCAAAAGGGTTGGTTGGCAGTATATGAGGGCTGTTGTTGGTCAATTGGGTTACAATTGGGGCCCGAGGTTTTTTTATGTCTTATGATATCGTGGCTGATATTCAGCGTTTAAAAAAAGAGAAGAATGCCGTTATTTTGGCTCACTATTATGAAGATGGTGATATTCAGGATGTGGCTGATTATGTTGGCGACAGTTTTTATTTGGCTAAGATGGGGCAGCAGGTTCAGCAGGATGTGATTCTTTTGGCTGGTGTTGTTTTCATGGCTGAAAGTGTGAAGATTTTAAATCCTACGAAGACGGTTTTGGTTCCTGATATGGAAGCCAGTTGTTCTTTGGTGAAGGGTGCTCCTTACGATAAGTACTTGGCTTGGCGTCGTCAGCATCCGGATGGGATTGCGGTTACTTACATTAACTCTTCGGCGGAAGTGAAATCTATTTCTGACGTGATTATCACTTCTTCAAATGCTCAGCAGATTGTTGAGTCTATTCCTCAAGATCGCAAAATTCTTTTTGGACCTGATCAGCACTTGGGTCGTTGGTTGTCTAAGAAATTGAATCGTCAGTTTGAATACTGGAATGGCGCTTGTGAAGTGCATGTTCTTTTCAATGCGAAAAGATTGGTTGAGCTTATTGCTCAACATCCCGATGCGGTTGTTATCGCGCACCCTGAGTGTGACGAGTCTGTTCTTCAGTATGCTTCGGTGATTGGTTCTACTTCTCGCCTGCTTGAAGAAGTTGAAAAAAATCCGGCGAAGAAATTTATCGTCGCGACAGAGACTGGCATTTTCCATCAGATGCAGAAGAAGCGTCCTGATGTGGAATTAATCCAGGCTCCGGTTTTGGATTCTGGCTGTTCTTGCAATAACTGCCCTTACATGAAGATGAACTCGATGGAGAAAATCAAGCACGCGCTTGAGACCTTCAAGCCCCAAGTTCACCTGAATGAAGAGTTGCGCTTAAAAGCTAAGACGTCTTTGGATCGCATGATGGATATCACAAGCGGCAAAGAAGTTTCTTGGCCGAAAGAATTTACGGTTTAATTTCTCAAAGAGGACTCGAAGCCATGACACTTTCTGAAAGCGTTATCGAGTCCTTGAAAAAGCACCTTCCCTGCTCTGATCTTGAAGTGCTTATGCGCACTGAGTGGGGAAGTAAAAATCCTGACAATCGCCCCTTGATTCGCAGTGAACTTATGAAGGCCTTGAACGGCCGCTGTCTTTACACTTCAATTTCTCATTGTCCTGATCTTGGTGTTGCGGTGATTGCGCCTTCTTCTGTTGGTGTCGACGTTGAAGTGCGTGAGCGTGTGACGGCTCCGGTGATGGCGCGCATTTCTCAAGAAGAAGAGATGTTGGTTGCTCCCAGTCTTTCTTCTTTGTGGTGCGCAAAGGAAGCTGCTTTTAAAGCGCTTCGCGCCTATGAACAGCCCTCGGTCCTTTCGAAAATTTCTATAGGGGACTGGCAAAATATTGATTCTCAGATTGAGACATATCGACTCATAAATGCTCGAGAGTTTAATTCTCCCTCTGAAAACAGGGGTGTTATCGTTCATTCTTCTTCACACACGTTCAGCTTTTTTATTTTTTACTCTTAACTTTGGTCTGGTCCTGCCGAAGAGTTTATTACAGATGTTAATGTACTCGTTCGAAGGCAGGTAAATATGGGAACAGCAAAATACAATCGCAGAGTGGCTCCAAGGAAAGAAGTCTCTCCCATTCACATTTCGTATCTAACATCACTGGATGATTTCGCAAAGATCGCAAAAAACTGCGAGATCGTAGAAGCTTCTTCAACGGGACTTCTATTGTTGATTAAGCGTGACGATTTGATTCCAACGGCTCTTCGCAAGAATTTGACCTTGGATGTTCTTATTGGTGACCGCGTTTTCATGCACCTTGAAGAAATGAACTTAGAAATTTCTGGTGTGATCACTCGCACGCAGCTTCTAGGTAAAAAAGGTTTCTATGTGGCCGTAGACTACAGCGAAGAAGCTCCAGAATACTGGAGAGAATGCTTGATGGATCTATTGCCTAAACCAGGTGAATTAGACTAATCGCTTTTTAAATTCTTTCGTTAATAAAAAAGCCTGCGAGATAAACGCAGGCTTTTTTATTTTCAGGCACCTTAGAGGTCGGTGAACGGTGGGAGGCCGATTTCTGAGACTAGCACTACGGAATAATGTGGTGGCAGGAACCAGCTGATGGCTTCGGCGATGCCTTGGTGTTCTTTGGTTGGCGGGTTGCCTAGGGATTCTAGAGAGAATGCCAGGTCGTAGTGTTTGCGGTCTGTGCTCATTACAAGGATGCGTGGGCGCAGAACGGCTTGGTCGCGGAAAAATTCTTTTAAGATGTTGCGCACATATTGCGGGAGATATTGCGGGCTTGGCGGGCCGGCATGTAGCTTTTGACCTGTCGGCATTTCTACGGTGCCGACAACGGATTCGTCAGCGGATTGGTAGAACAAACCAGTCTCTTTGAAGTTCCAAAGCATGCCGTAAGTAAAAACGTAATCAGGATAATTTTTGCGAGGGTTTACGGCGATACCGACGCCCTTCATTGCGGACCATTGCATGACTTTGTTTGCGTTTTCAGTCGCGTCTTCGCCAGTTTCGACTAAAAGATACGGCCAACCATCGGGACCTTTTTGAGGAGCTTCATGCAGAAGCTTTACGTTTCCTTGAGTGATTGCCATGAAAAAATCGATTTCCCATTTATGATCGCGTTGCTCATCTGGGACATTTACCAACTCAAGAAGACTCATTTTAAACTCCTAAAACCCCGGTGCTTTAAAATAAAAAAGGCCGGGTGAACCAGCCTTTTTTATGACCATTTAATGTAAGGGTCAAGACGAGGACCGTCGGGATTAATATTCCTCTACGATAACGATAGTTTTATAACCACGCTCGTATCTGACTTCGCCGTATTTATCCACCAAAGGACGGCCTGAGCGAGTATCAAGTACTGGAATTTGGCCTTTATCTGCTGCCAAAACTGAAGAATAGATCGTGTAAATGTGGTTTTTATGAACGCGCACGCAACCAGAAGAGGCACGTTTACCTAACATCGCCTCACCCGCAGCTTCCCCGCCAGAAAGATCTGGTGGGACTTGGTGAACAGCCAAACCACGTTTTTCATTGAAGAACATAGCGTAAGGCATTTTGAATTTGCTTTCGCCAGAACGGTAGTTAGCGTTTTCAACACGTTTAATAGTGTAGAAACCACGAGTTGTGTGTCTCCAGTGAGACTCTGTAGAACCTTTGAAGATTTTATTGATCACGCCACGGATCGGAGTGATGTATTCAAGATCTTCGCGACCAGTAGATACTTTTGTTTTCAACATCAACTGACGGTTTGTGTAAAGGCGAAGAGATTGTGCCATGGGGCCACTAGCTGCTTTGTTGATCACAATCACGTTTGTGTATTGGTTCAAGTAAGTTTCGCCACGGAAGTAAGCTTCTTCGTCGAGAAGCTGACCGCGAGGAGCTTCGTAGCTGTCTTCAACCATCAAACGGCGTTCAGCTTCGTTACGAGATTGAGCGAACGAGTTTACAGAAAATAGAGTCGCAAGTAACAACAACGAGAAAATCGTCAAAAGGCCCTTCATGAATTCTCCCCATCAAAGCTGGCAAAGATTAAGCATTTGTTAAAATCAATACCCCCGTGGTCTAACAAAAATTTTTCCAAGCGCGTACAAATTTTGGTCATCTTGTAACAAATCAGAGATTAGGAAAATAATTCCACATTTGACATAAGCCCTTCGTCAGCTCGTTTTAAATGACATCTGAATCAAATTTGCGCCCGTATCAAAGACTTCCTAAAATTTCATCAATATCTACGCGATCCCAAAAATGGAGTGTGAAATGAAGTTCGTTATGAAATTTCTTCCTGCCCTATTCGCAATCGTATCAATTGGATGCTCTGGTGGTGGAGGCGGAGGCTCTGATACTCCCGGCCAAAACTACAACAAATTGAACCTAGGCGACGGACAGCTTGCCTCGCGCGTGATTGGGCAAGCCAACCTCACTTCGGACTCTTCGGGAACCACGCAAACAAAGTTGAAAACTCCCTATGGATTGGACTTGGATCCCTATGGAGTCCTACGGGTCACAGAGTTTTTAAATAATCGCATCACTACTTTTGCGACGATTCACGCAAGCTCAGGCTCGGGAGCCGAAGCCGTGTTGGGACAATCTAGCTTCACGAGTGGCGGAGCCAATGGGGGCGCGGGCGCAGGTCGACCTGCGGCAAATACTCTGTACCGCCCCACTTCGGCAAAAACCTTCGGAAGGAAATTGATCGTCGCGGATTCCTTTAATCACCGCGTGCTCATTTACAATTCCATTCCAACAACGGGAAATCCGAATGCGGATGTGGTGATTGGTTCCCTTGATTTTGTCACTCCAATGCCCGGTGTTTGTGCGGCAAACACTTTGCACTTTCCTTCCCACGTGACGGTCGTGAACGGAAAGCTGATTATCACGGATACAGGCAATCATCGTATTTTGATTTTTGATTCTGTTCCTACGGGAAATCTTCCTTCACCTTCTTTAGTTCTGGGCCAACCCGATTTCACGACGTGTGATTCTACGACGATCAATGGAGCTACAGCGTCAAGACTTTATGGTCCAACGAGTGTCTGGTCTGACGGAAAGAAGTTCGTAGTCGCTGACAGAGAAAACCATCGCGTGCTTATTTGGAACTCATTCCCTACGCAGAATGGTCAACCCGCTGATCTTGTTTTAGGTCAACCTGACTTTACTTCTAATACTGCGAACATCGGCGGCATTTCTGGGAGCAGCATGAATCTTCCGTTCTCGGTCAGCGCCAATCCTGCAGGGCAGATGTTTTTGTCTGAACAAGGAAATAACCGCGTTCTTATCTGGGATCGCTTTCCAACAAGCACTCAACAACCTGCGGATCGAGTGCTAGGACAAAACAGCATGACGACGAACTCGGCACCCAATCCGCCGAATGCAGGATCTATGGCGACCCCCGGGGAAGTGATCTTTGCAGAGAATAGTTTGATCGTGGCTGATTCAATGAATAACCGTGTTTTAATTTTTGATAGTAAGTAAGAAAAGTGAAGGACCTGCTTTCGCGGGTCCTTTCGCTTAAAACAGAACGTCGTTATATCCTTCGGCAAGATAGCTCTTCAATTCCTGCACGAACATTCTGACATTCAGATTTTGCTTACGGGCTGGAGTCAAAACCCAGATGTCTTTTTTTCCTTCGCTGTATTGATCCAAAACTGAAACAAGTCTTCCTTTTTTAATTTCTTCAAATACATAGGCGCCCGGCAAGCGAGCGACTCCAAGGCCAGAAAGGGCGGCTTTTAGAATCACCCGTGGATTGTTGCTTTTAAAATTCCCGGTCACGGGAACTTGAATCAGCTTTCCTCTTTTTTTGAATGTCCATAGAAGACGCTCGCCCAGGCAATTGTGCTGGGTAAGATCTGAAAGATCTTGCAGACTCCCTTTTTGCTGTAAATAGCCTTTTGAACACACGACATATTCTAATCGACTTGCGATTCTTTGTGCGACTAAGCTTGAGTCTTTAAGTTCTCCGATACGTATGGCGACATCGAATTTTTCTTCAATCAAATCAACCAAACGAGAACTGAAATCCAATTCAATTTTCAGTTTCGGATAGTCTTTCGCGATCTTGATAAGCACTGGTGCAATATATTCTTCACCAAAAACACCCGCTGCCGAAATACGAAGGGTGCCGGCAGGCGTTTGTGATAAATCCGTTATTTCACTTTTTGCGATTCTTAAATTTGATAAAGACTGCCGGCAACTTTGGAAGTATTTTTCACCTAGGTTGGTCAATTGCACTTTTCGAGTTGAACGCAAAAGCAAAGTGGCGCCCAAGTCCTCTTCGAGCTGGCGGATCATTTTACTAATGTGAGACTTGGATACGCCCAGCTGCCGAGCAGCTTCCGAGAAGCTTCCGGCTTCACCGACACTCACAAATTCTACGATGCCTTGAAGTGACTTTATTGTTTCCATAAGGAAACAGTATTGTTCCCAGGCGGCTCTAGTCAAGGCAACAAGCTCCGTGATATTTTGGCTCTTTAAAAGGAGTACTAGGATGAAAGTAAAAGCAGCCGTAGCGTGGAAAGCAGGAGCCCCTTTATCAATTGAAGAAGTTGATCTTGAGGGACCTAAAAAAGGAGAAGTTCTTATCAAGGTTGTAGCTACAGGCGTTTGCCATACGGATGCCTATACCTTATCAGGAAGTGACCCTGAAGGTCTTTTCCCGGTCATTCTAGGTCACGAAGGTGGCGGTATCGTTGTTGAGGTTGGTGAAGGCGTCACCACTTTGCAAAAGGGCGATCACGTGATTCCACTTTACACTCCTGAGTGCCGCGAATGTAAATTCTGTCTTTCAGGCAAAACGAATCTTTGCGTTCGCATTCGCGCGACTCAAGGCAAAGGTCTTATGCCTGATGGAACATCTCGCTTTTCTAAAGACGGCAAAATGATTCATCACTATATGGGTTGTTCTACATTTGCTGAGTACACTGTCGTTCCAGAGATCGCACTTGCGAAAGTAAATCCTGAAGCTCCCCTTGATAAAGTCTGCCTTCTTGGTTGTGGTGTTACTACGGGAATCGGTGCGGTTCTAAATACGGCGAAAGTTGAAAAAGGCTCCACCGTTGCAGTCTTCGGTTTGGGCGGCATTGGCCTTTCCGTCATTC
Organism: Bdellovibrio bacteriovorus; assembly: GCF_001592755.1. NCBI lineage: Bacteria > Pseudomonadati > Bdellovibrionota > Bdellovibrionia > Bdellovibrionales > Pseudobdellovibrionaceae > Bdellovibrio > Bdellovibrio bacteriovorus. The sequence continues at coordinate 354,852 of NZ_LUKF01000001.1, forward strand.
AAGGTGCAAAAATGGCCGGAGCCTCTCGCATCATCGCCGTTGATATCAATGACGGTAAGTGGGAAATGGCTCAAAAATTTGGCGCAACTGATTTCGTGAATCCTAAGAAATTTGATAAGCCTGTCCAACAAGTGATTGTTGAAATGACCGAATGGGGCGTTGATTATTCGTTTGAGTGCGTAGGTAATGTTTCGTTAATGCGTGCGGCTTTAGAATGTGCTCATCGTGGATGGGGTCAATCTATCATTATCGGTGTTGCTGGTGCGGGACAGGAGATTTCAACTCGCCCCTTCCAATTGGTCACCGGACGCGTATGGAAAGGATCTGCTTTCGGCGGAGTCAAAGGCCGTACGGAGCTTCCAGGTTATGTAGAGCAGTACATGTCAGGTGAAATCAACATTGACGACATGGTGACTTTCACGATGCCGCTTGAAGATATCAATAAAGCGTTCGATTATATGCACGAAGGAAAAAGCATCCGCTCTGTCATTAAAATGGCATAAGGAAGGTTCTTCATGGCTATTCAAGAATTGAAATCACATAAAAATTTTGGCGGAAAGACTCAGTTCTGGGAACATGAGTCTTCAACGACAAAAACGAAGATGAAGTTTTCCACTTTCACTCCTTCTAAGGAAGTAAAAGGCGCCGTCATCTGGCTTTCCGGTCTTACTTGCACGGACGAAAATTTTATCACTAAGGCAGGCGCGCAGGCTCATTTAGAAGAACAAGGTCTGATGGTGCTTTGCCCCGATACGTCCCCGCGTGGATTGAATCTTCCGCAAGAGCATGACTCTTATGACTTCGGTTCTGGCGCAGGGTTCTATGTCGATGCCGTGACTGATGGTTATAAAGATCACTATTTGATGTTCAGCTATGTCGCGAACGAACTTCACCAGATTTTACAAACCGAGTTTAACGTTCCCGCAAATAAAATCTCGATCATGGGTCACTCTATGGGTGGACATGGAGCTTTGATCTTGGGTCTTCGTCATCCCGAAAAATTCCGTTCGATTTCAGCCTTTGCGCCGATAGCGAATCCTATGTTAGCTCCCTGGGGACAGAAGGCTTTTGCCGGTTACTTAGGTTCAGATCAGTCTAAATGGAAAACATACGACGCGACAGAATTGGTAAAAAGTGGAAGCAAACATCCCCACCAGATATTAATCGATCAAGGTGCGAAGGATGAGTTTTACGAAAAGAAACAACTTCTGCCAGAAAACTTTGAAAGTGCTTGCCGCGAAAAAAACCAAGCTGTCCAAGTAAACCTGCGTGAAGGTTACGATCACAGCTATTATTTTATCGCGACATTCATTGAATCACATATCAAACACCACGCCGCCGCGCTGAAGTAATCATTTTAGTTAGCGGGCAGATCATGTCCGCTAACTAAAAGGGTCTGCCCCCGTTTAATTGAATGACTTGATCGGTGCCACTGACATTGATGTATTTACCATACATCATATTGTTCCAAGAATAGCTGCAGTAGGTGCCGCCGGAAGAAGAATTCGGGTAAGTAGAAATAGATCCCTGAATGGCTCCCCGATCTTCGTTCACTGTCACTTTCAACGTTCCACTCAATGTAATAGAAGTTGCAAAGGTTTTTGCCGGACCCAATGTTGCAGAGTAAGTTCCTTCCCCCATAGCTACGATACTCACCACAGTTGAGCTATTAGGCGCCAAGGACCACTTGCCTTCGCCAGCATAATTCGTAATGGCACTCGTACTACTGGTTTTCGTTCCACTGACATTGCCACACACTACTAAGGTAGTATTCATGCTGTAAGCCGGACAGCACATATTGTTTCCAAACGTCCCTGAACTGTTATTGAAGGAAATCGTTCCCGTCTGCGGAAGTTTTGAAAGATTCGAAAGCGTCACTTTCACGACAAATCCCGAGATAATAGGAGTGCCTTCTGAAAGATTCATGGGCTCTTCCCAAACGGTTTTCTTGAAGTCGTGATAAGACATTAAGTCCAATGGTGGGGAAATCAAAGTTCTCGCGGCGAAAGCTTGTGAGCCAGCGAAAATTAGCAGTATTCCTAATATGGCGTTTAAACCGTTCATAATGACTCCCCTTTTAAAAAATATAATATGGTCTGCTGATTTGCTTTCCACGAGTCAATCCCAGCGTTCGACTGTTTTCGATATCTTGCTCATAGGTATCGGGAAAGCCCACACAAATAAATCTTCGACCGCTCGTATGCGTGATTAAAAACTCGGGTTCTAGTCCGGAAAGTTCTCCCGAATCCGCGATCGATTTCACCAACACGTAAAGAATTTTCCCAGAGTCCGTTTTCAATAAAAATGTTGAAACGCTAGCGGAGCTGCTTGATGGATCGAATATTAAGCTGTGATTGCCGGTCGTTCCCGCAATGCCGGAAATTCCGTGAGACCATCCCATCTGACCTAATTTACATATAGGCACCAGAGTCTTTGTCGAAGTTTCTAAGTAACTAATGACGGTGTTTTCTCCGCCCCCATGGACAGAGACGATTTGGTCTTCGCCTTGGTCTTCTCCGACAATTTCAATATCATCTACGTTAGTTAAAGCTTCTTTATCATAAACCGGAAAGACTTTTTGCCCGGCTAAACTTCCATTTTCAGCAACCATGTAAGAGCCACTATTCAAATTCCGAAAATTAACAATTTGACCGTCATTAGCTCTTAAACCAAAAAAGTCGCCACGATAGTAAGCGACTCCCGTGCCGCCTCCTAGGTTCGCGATGTCATCACAGGAAACTCCGGTGTACTGCCGATACTTAGACCACATTTGATTGCGGCAGGGGTCATTAGCTACGGGATACTGCTGAACTATTTTTAGATCTCCTGAATCAAGATGCATTCGATTGGGCGAATCCGAGGTAAATAGCGAGAAACGATTACTAGCCGTTCTTTCCCCATTCACATAAAGAACGGCATTGAATTCCGCACGATCCTTTGTCGTGAAGGTGTTGTTATAAAAGAAATCCACATGGATGCGTTCCATATTGATGGTAATCACTTTGCGAGTCAGCGGCCCATCTGCCGGTTCGTCTTCATTGATTTGCCATCCATTTGCATAAGAAAAAAGACTGCGCTCTTCAGGCGAAAGCCCTGCAAGGTCCGCCACCGTAAATACAGAAATTTTTTTTGCGCCCAACTTCGTGCAGCGATGGCCTTCTGCTAAAGCGCGAAGAAAAAGCCGCGCATCATCGCAATGGCGGGCTTCAATCATATACTTCGCCTCTGCAAAGCGTACTGCCACCATAAATGTTTCGATGGCGGAACTTAATGTCAATCGGTGTTGAGAACTTTGTCGTTGTCTTTTGGCTTCGTGAATTTGATCGTTGATGATGGCCAGCACGGCACTAACAATAAGTCCTAAAACTCCCATCAGCATTAAACTCATCACAATATTCCCGCGCTGATTAGAACGAGCTGACATGATAAGCCTCGTTGAAAAGTTCGGGATTCGTTTTCTTCGCTTTGTAATCGCGATTCACTTGCAAATAAAAACTGATGGTGTGGATGAATTCTTGTTTAATTAATGAAAAGGACGTTTTAATAATCTGCCCATCGATCTCGCCATTTAAAGAAACGGGCAAGGGCGACGGAATAGGCAGCACTTCACAGCCAGACCCATCGCAATAGTTTTTCGAAAACGCCGAGGCCCGAATGACTTTCTCTCCAGCAAAGGGCTTATTGAAAATTTGCTGCGCACGTAGGCTGACGACGCCCTCGGTTCTAAGAAAAACTTTCGTGCAGGAAATTTTGCTTGTCGAATCTAAAGCGCAGTCATTCACGACTAAGTTCATTTCGCCATCGACAAGGCCCATCCCTACACTCATGAGTCTTAGTGGCGACAGTTTCACTGGTGGCCGGCCCATCGCATTTAAAACTGTCTGACTGTCAGGAGCACTCACACCAGAGTCAGGAATGAGAAATGGTTTTATCGGAAGAGTATAAAGCTGATTTCTATTTTTGGTGTACTTAATACAGTCAGAGTTGCCGGCATAGCGAGGTTCTGCAAATGTGCCTGTCTCTGCATTGTATTGTGGATCAAATTTTTGCAAACTTCCGCTGACAGAAAATAGAACTGAATTGGGTTCATCGGTTAAGGCGACAACTGTATTTTGCGAAAGATCGATTTCCCCCGTCGGCATTTGTGTTCCGTTGGCGCCGACCTCTACAGAGTTTCCGGACACATTTAAATTCCCAAAGTCGTCGACGGAGGCATCAATTAAGAGAGTTTTTTCATCCAAGGGACAAATAACCGGAAGAGACGGACTCTTCACATCAGAGTAAACCCATAAGTAAGACGTCGAGTTTTCGCAGGGTTCAGTAAGATTCGCGCATCGTCCTTCATAGGGAATCACAATTCTTCCCAAAGGCAGCCCCGAAGTTTGTGCGGTAAAGCCGTAAAAATGAATGTCGGACCTTAGCATATTTCTTTGCAAGAATCCCATCAGCAGATTGGCTTCGGTCTTAATCGACCTATTCAAGAAGACTTTATTAAAATCTTTAGAGATATCTGAAAACGCCGTAGTAATCGCAAAGATGCCGATAAGGGTCACACTTAGCGCGACTAAAATTTCAATCAAAGAAAAGCCGCGCTGATTCGCTACCAAGGGCCTCTCCGGATTGTGACGGTTTTATTTTCAAGCTTATGCGTTTTCGCCGAGAAATAATAATAGTTAAACGAAAGCTCCAAAAGCTGGTTTGCCACAATATGTCTGCAGTACATTAAGTCGATGCAACTGGGGGAGGCGTAGTGGGGGCCGATAAAGAGCGCTAAATTTTTTCCTAGGAGCTCGCCCATCGCGGGGATGTCTTCGATATTATCCGCATTAATAGGTACTCCCACCTTTTCGCTAGCTAAGGTGATGCTTTCGCAACTACTGCTGGTTTTTTGAGTCCAGGCATTTCTGTCGCTACAAAGATTTCTGATTTTATAAAGTGGGGATTTAAAAATATCCGTGAAGATCGTCACCGAAAGATCGTTGGACTTTCCTTCTCGAGACAGATCCGAGGAAACCGCCCAATAATTATTGAAAACCACCGCGGCCGCCATCGTAGCTATAGACACTACGAGTATGCCGACAAGGCTTTCGATAATAGTGAGCCCAGCGTCTGTTCCGGAAACGTACATATAGACACAGCCTATATTTCGAACAAATCGAAGTAAAGGAACCTATCTCATGTTCTGGCCTATAAACTGGGTTCGCCGATTTACTGTAATGCTTGTGACAAATAAAAAAACCACCTTAGTCGGTGGTTTTTAGTGCGAGATAAATTTTGAAGAAAAATGGTAGGGAATGCCGGATTCGAACCGACGACATCCACCTTGTAAGGGTGGCGCTCTACCAACTGAGCTAATTCCCTATCGTCTCGAAGGACCATTTTGTAACAATGGTCCTTCTTAATAGCAATATCTTTTTTAACGTTTCTTACTTTTTTATATCTTCAAGGCAGACTTTTTGAGTCAAATGGGCAGAGATCTTCATAATTTGCATATGAACCATGCCCTCGATGCCTTTGTTATCAAGCGCACCCATTGAAAGAACCATAACCGCCTCTGTAGGCATATCGCCTTTAAGAGGTGGGATCGTTAGATCCTGCAAGTCCTTCTCACTAAATGCTGACAATTGAACTCTGTAAGTCGCGCCCAATTTGCTCGTCATTTGTGCAAGCACTTTGTTGCTTCTTTCAATACCCACACCTGTCGCAAGGACACGGCAAGTATCACCGTCGAATTGCTTCACTTGAAGCTGACGGATGCCTGTTGATTTTTGACGAACTACTTTCAAAGCGAAGTAAGAAGTAAAGTCCCCTTGCTCTACTTTCCACAAGCCTTGGATATCAGACCATGGGAAAGGTTGGACCATCGCCCAAGGCCATGGAACCCAGCGGTCATCACCGGCTGGCATGATGTGTTCTTCTTCAGTCGTAGTCTCATAGTAATTTGCAGCCGAAGCTGTAAATCCCATGAGTCCAATCATTGTTGCTAACAATAAGCTGCGTAACATGAATCCCCCCTAGTGCTCGAAATGAACTCGAGCCGCTTTATTCATGTAATATCCATTTTTGGCTCTAAAAATATATTTTGGTTTCTCGTAATCCGGTTCAATTAATTTACGCAGACGTTTGATCGTGACGTAAATCTTATTGTCATGGATTGCAGGATCGTACGGTTGCTTCCATACGTTTTCAACCAAGAATTCTTTTGAATAAATGTGACCTTGATTCTGAACAAACAAGCGCAACAAATCCAAAAGAATGAATTGGTTTTTGAAATCAATGCGACCCAACTTTTTCTCAATCACTGAGTGGTTGGGTTCATCGAAAATAAGATCGAAATTAGTTTGCGTCTCGCCACCGATTTTTTCAGCCAACGCTTTAACCATACGGCCCAAGCGACGGTGATTTTCAGTGTCTACGGATTTTTGCGCAAGAGTGATGTAGGTTCTTGCCATATCCTTGTCGCCAATCTCGAAGTAAGCATCTGCCAAACCACCCATAAGGTAGTTCGACATCACGACGTTGCGAGTTTCTTTGACGATGTCATAAGCTTTCCAAAGTACTTCGATAGCTTCGTCATACTTTTTCATTTGCTTTAAGATGTCCGCGTTCAAGAAAAGCGAAGACGCCTGAAGATCCGGCATTTGATACACTTGGAAGAACACTTGCAGATTGTAGATTTCTTTCAGCGCATCCGAATGACGAGCGGTCGCGGGATGAGAATAAACCATCGCCAGACCAAAGATCGCATGACAGATATCTTCCTTATTGTCGGAAGCAAGACCGATAGCCAATGCCTTTTGCAAATAGTCCATCGCTGTCTCTAGTTGACCCTTATAAGAAGCGCACACTGCGAGTGTGTAATATGTTTTGGAGTTAAGTTCGAAGCCTTCTTTAAGAACTAGATCTTGAAGTTTTTCTTTTGTTGAATTGATTTCTTCAAATTGCTCGCGCTCTGCAAAGATACGCAATAGCAAATTAAGGCACTTTAAGTATTGAGAGAAATTTTTCTCAGCAAAGTATCCTTTGGAAGCCTCTTGAAGATGCTCCACCGCTGGAGAAAACTCTCCGCGGTCACAGTATAACTTGCCGAGCTCAAAGGCACGATCTAGTTGGTTCATAAGTTCCTAAAACTCCAAAACAAATTTCGAATTACTCGCAGGGATACAGGTTTTTACAGATTGTCAGGATTTCGTCAATGTAAGACGCAGACAGTTGCTCATTAAATAAGCATGTTGAGAATTGATTTCAGGAATGTAATAGAAGCCGCTTCCAGCGCGGGAGTTAACGCACTGGGCTTCCGGCACTTTTAGTTATTTTTTCTTTGCCAAGATTGGAATTGTACTTTTGTTCGCCTAGATCATTGTCCAAACACAGTGTTCCGAAAGTCCGAATTTTGCGAAGGAACATAAGAGAAATTCGTAAGCACGTTAAAAATCGGTGAAGATATTTTTAACTCCTAACAAAGGCTGATGAATGAAGACGGCTCGCTTGTGTCTGCTTGCGCTCACGCTAACAACTTTTCTTTCGGCGTGTTCGTCTTCTTCAGATGACTCTTTACCCGCGGATAATTCTTCAACGGTAAGACCTCCAGTGACTTCGCCGTCGCCTTCTCCGAGTCCTTCGCCAACGGATCCGACCACTCCGACGCCGACACCGGAAGAACCTACACCAACACCACAGCCGGAGCCAAGTCCGACACCAAGTCCTGCACCAGCACCAGAGCCAGAACCAAATCCAGCGCCGAATCCTTCACCGTCTCCAGCTCCAACGCCTGAGCCCAATCCTGCTCCGTCACCAGAACCAAGCCCAGCGCCGGTTCCAACGCCTCAGCCTTCGCCAGGCCCTTCTCCGCAACCAACGCCGGAGCCGAGTCCTGCGCCATTACCGACACCAGTTCCCGAACCAAGTCCTGCTCCACAACCGGAACCGACTCCAGCGCCTCCGGTGGGGACGACTTGTCCTGTGAATTATGAGTACGTCAGTGCGAACGCCATCGTTGGAACAAGTGCTTTCTGTCTGGCGAAGTTTGAAATGAAAAATGTGAACTCGATCGCGAAGACTCAAGCGGCCGGAAAACCTTGGCTTGCTGGAAAAGCTACGGCAACCGCAGCTTGTGCGGCTTTGGGATCCCAATATCGTTTGCCGACAAATGCAGAATGGAATGCGGCGGCCTTAGAAATTTATAACAACGCTGCCAACTGGTCGGGAAATGCGCACAAGACGGGAAGACTTTATACCGGATTTTATTCAGGCTGGACTGAGCCGATCGAAATTTCTGATATAACAAATCCATATTCGGGCACTGGAAAAAACAGCGGCTCGGAAAGAAGAACTTTTGTTCTTGCGAGTGGAAGTGTGATTTGGGATTTTGCAGGGAATGCGTGGGAGTGGGTCAGTGATACTATCTATGGCAACTCGTACACACCGGATCTTTCTAGTCCTTACGGGCGCAGTTATCATAACAATAACTGGGACGTAAAACCTGGCTCAAAACAACTCTTCGACTTTACAGGAATGACATCGGTGCCGAAACAAGATGTTTACCTCGGTAATCTTTTTGGTGGCAGCAACGGAAAAGTCATTCGTGGAGGAGCCGTGTGTATTCACTCTCCCGGAGCAACTGGCATCTTTACAGCGAACATCGGTGATATCACCGCCGATGATTTGCAAGCACCCGCTTCGTGGAATCTACGGATGAATAACGTAGGCTTTCGTTGCGTGACCACTCCTCAGTAATTTTTTAGCGGGGGAAGATACCGCGGTACTTTTTAGTAAGGTATCTTCCCCTCACCATTTCCTCTTTGAAAACCTACCCGTTTCTTCAGTGAAAAACTCAAAATACTTTTTTGTTAATTTAATTTGTTCGTAAATAAGCCGTTGTTTTTACGTTTGTTATCCTTAATTCCCCGCTTGAGACACATAAATTCAATAAAGTTTGATTCCACAGCTCCGATGTTTCAAAGACAACATAAAGGAGACCTGCATTTATGATGAAACAGATGCTGTTAGTAATTGCGTTTTGTCTTAGTGGTTGCGCGACAATCGTGAAAAACGAAAAGATCCCAGTGAAGTTCGTCGGTGGATTGCAAAAAGGGGAAACTCAAATCAGTATTCCTGACGGACAATATCAAGTTTTCAACGGCCAAACCACGGTGCTCGTTTCTCGATCTAAAGAAGACATTCCAATTTCCGTGACTTGCAATAACGAAACTCGCGAAGGTGTTATTAAAACATCTTACGATGCGACAGCAGGGATTTTAGGTAACATTGTATTTGGTGGAATTATTGGAATGGGTATTGATGCCTACAATAACAAGACATACGATCCACCGCAGATTTACAACATAGCTCCGCTTTGTCTGAAAGAAGCTTCGGCACCAGAAACCATTGCGGCGAAAGAGGCACCTCGTCAGCCAAGTTCTCAAATGCAACAGCCGCCGTACAAAAAGAACCTGGTACCTTTTTAGTACAAAGGGAAGCAGGTACCAAAAAAAAAGGGTCGGTATTTCTACCGACCCTTTTTTAGTTAAATTGTTCTTTGATCTTAGTGATGATGGTGAACTGATTGGCCTGTGTATTGAGCTTTAATGCCGAACTCAGTCTCTTTTTGAACTTTGAAAAGTTCTTTTGGAGTCTTGATGTCCAAAGCGTTGATCAATACTTGGTCCACGTGGTCTACCAAGATGACTTTCAAGTCTTTCATCACTTCCTTAGGGATGTCCTTAAGATCTTTTTCGTTCTCTTTAGGACAGATGATGATCTTGATGCCACCGCGGTGAGCCGCCAGGATCTTTTCTTTCAAACCACCAATCGCCATCACGCGACCGCGAAGTGAAATCTCGCCCGTCATTGCCACAGTTCTTTTCACTGGAACTTTCATGATTGCCGAAACAATTGAAGTTGTCAGTGCGATACCTGCTGAAGGACCGTCTTTAGGAACAGCGCCTTCTGGCAAATGGATGTGCACGTCGATGTTAGAGAAGTACTCTTTATCCAAACCGAACAAAGGACCTCTTGAACGTACGTAGCTCATCGCTGCGGAACATGATTCTTTCATCACATCACCCAGCTGACCTGTGACTGTGAATTTACCTTTACCAGGCACCACACTCACTTCGACAGCTAGAAGGTCACCGCCCACTTCCGTCCAAGCCATACCGTTCGTCAAACCGATCTCGTTTTCCGTCTCGATCACACCGAACTTGAACTTGTGCGGACCTAACAAGTCGACCAGTTTTTGCGGAGTTACCACGTAACCGCCGTTCTTGTTGTTCGTTGCGGATTTTTCTGTCGTTTTCGAAGCTTTCTTCGCAGAGCCTTTTTTAGCGGCTTTCGTGCCTTCAGCTTTGAAGTTTTCAACAGTTTCACCCATCACGATTTCCTTAGCGACCTTACGGCACACATTCGCCATCTGTCTTTCTAAGTTACGGACGCCGGCTTCTTTCGTGTAGTAACGAATGATGTCGCGGATCGTTTCGTCTTTGATCGTGACTTTATAATTTTTCAAACCGTGGTTTTCCAATTGCTTCGGAACTAGGTAGTTCTTAGCGATATGGAATTTTTCCTGCTCAATGTAACCTTCAAGATTGATGATCTCCATACGATCCAACAATGGACGTGGAATCGTATGCAATGAGTTCGCAGTTGCGATAAACATCACTTTTGAAAGGTCGTACTCAAGCTCCAAGTAGTGATCTTGGAAGTTGTTGTTTTGCTCAGGATCCAAAACCTCAAGCATTGCGGCTGCTGGGTCACCACGGAAATCATTCGCCATTTTGTCGATCTCATCGAGCAATACGAGCGGATTACCTTTGTCCACTTTACGAAGTGCTTGAAGGATTTTACCTGGCATCGCACCCACGTAAGTTTTTCTGTGACCACGAATCTCTGCTTCGTCACGCACGCCACCTAAAGAGATACGCGCAAATGGACGATTCAAAGACTCTGCAATCGATCTTGCAAGAGATGTCTTACCGACCCCTGGAGGACCTGCCAAACAAAGGATTGGACCCTTCATGTCTTTCGAAATCGAAAGAACGGCAAGGTATTCAAGGATACGGTCTTTTACTTTTTCTAAGCCCCAGTGATCGTCATCAAGGATGCGTTGAGCATTCTTAAGATCATGCTTCTCTTCATTGTAGTCATACCATGGAAGAGAAAGAACCCAGTCGATGTAGTTACGAACGACTGTGGCTTCCGCAGACATAGGTGACATCATTTTGAGTTTTTTAATCTCTTTCATGACCTTGTCTTTGGCTTCTTGGGACATTTTCTTAGCTTTAGTTTTTACTTCTAAATCCTGAAGCTCTGCTTGGTAATCGTCTTTTTCACCAAGTTCTTTTTGGATCGCCTGCATTTGTTCATTCAAATAGTACTCTTTTTGAGAGCGCTCCATTTGTTTCTTCACGCGAGTGCGGATCTTTTTCTCTACTTCAAGGATCTCGATTTCACCTGTCATTAGATTCAACAAGTGCTCAAGACGTTTTGAAGGATCAATGATCTCTAGGACGGCTTGCTTGTCTTCTAGTTTCAAGTTCAATTGAGCAACGATGATGTCAGCCAACTCACCTGGATTCTCGATCGTTGATACACGCATCAAGATTTCTGGTGGGATGCGCTTATTCAGCTTCACGTAAGTTTCGAAAGTCGATTTTACGGAGCGAACAAGGGCTTGGGCTTCTACGATGTTCGTAGAATCTTCATCCAGGGCTTCACAAGAAACCATGAAGAAGTTGTCATTGTTTACGAAATTCTTAATCTTTACACGACGTTTACCTTCGACAAGAACTTTTACAGTTCCATCTGGCAAACGAAGTAATTGGATGATTGTACCGACTGTACCGATTGCAAAGATATCTTTGGGCTCGGGATTGTTCGTCTTCGCATCTTTTTGTGCCGCTAGAACGATGTCAGTTTGTTTGCTCATCGCTTCTTCAAGAGCATTGATACTCTTTTCGCGACCAACAAACAAAGGCATCATCATATGCGGAAAAATGATGAGGTCTCTTAGGGGCAAAAGTGGTAGTTGTTGAACTTTTCCCTCGCTCATATATCTCCCTCCCTTGGGTTAACGAGCAGACTCGTTCTTCTCAGACTCGAGCCAAATCAACTTCGGTTAAAAATCCGTTTCAACCCAAGTTAGATTCCTGTACTCAGTTTAACTATGAGTACGATTACTGGGAAGTAAATATATTCGGAAAAAAAAGAGTTCTGGCCCTTGCCACAAATTTGTTTGCTTAATTTTTGGGCATCATAAAAAAGGCTGATGTTAGCCGAAAAGTATTCTTATTTGTGTCGGATTTTGAGAATCTTTCCTAAATGTAATACCGAGCCATTCGATTTTCATGCCAATTTTCAACAAATTGTTCGATAAGTGCTCTGTGACACCCAGAGACTCCAGACGTTGGTTCCGCAGAAATTCACTCTCTCTAAAGCTCCTCATTGCGACATGGGCTGTGAGTTCCTTTGCCACATTGATTCTGACGGCATTCCAGCTGATCATGGACTATCAACGAGATTTTGATAAATTACAGAATAACTTCGTCATTATCAAAAATTCCTACCTCGACTCGATGGCTGAACATCTTTGGTCTTACGACACTCGACTGTTAGAAATTCAGCTCGATGGACTTAGCCGTTTGCAGGGGGTCAGCTACCTTCGTCTTGTGGCAGATAACAAAACTATCTACGAATCTGGAAAAACTGAGCCCACCGAAGAAAACCACAAACGGTTTGATATCTATCACAAGAACACCAACGAGATCCTGGGTACTCTTGATGTTGAGCTTGATGTCCGCAGCTTGCGCCAAAAATATTTCGAAGAGGCATTTCTTATCTTCATCCGCCAGGCCGCGAAAACTCTGGTGGTTGTGTTCTGCCTGTATTTCATTTTCAACCGCATCCTGGTAGTGCACATTCAGCATATCGCCGATTACTTAAAAGGCATTGGTCTGCGCGATAAACGCAGCCTTGAGCTCAAACGGCGTTCCCACCAAGGCGAAGACGAGCTGGATGTCCTTGTCGATTCAATCAATCAGTTTCGTACTGAGCGGCTTGCGGCCAACGAAAAACTAGAAACGTTGAATGTCGCCCTTGAACAAAAAGTCACCGATCGCACGCGACAGCTGACAACGAAAAACGAAAGTCTTGAAAAGGCCATGCTGCAAATCAAGCGCATGCAAGCAACTTTAGTGGCGCAAGAGCGTTTGGCCTCTTTGGGAAGCCTTACTGCCAGTGTCGCGCACGAGATTCGCAATCCTTTAAACTTTGTTTTGAATTTCAGTGAGCTTTTAACGGACTCTGAAAATCTTGATGAGGTCAAAGAAGTCAGCCGCGTGATTCTAAAACACAGTCAACGCATTGACCAGATTGTGCGCTCTATGCAGATTCTGTCGGGTTACGACAGCGATGTGCTAGAAACCACTGACATCAACGAAGTCGTGAAACACGCTTATCAAGACACGGTTTCAAATCGCGCCTTGGGCTCTGCCTACGTACCTTCTAAGGTGAATTATCGCCTTGCTGATAGCATCATGGTGCCGGTTTATGCGACGTCATTATTGCGTGCTTTGACGAATGTGATTGATAACGCCATTCATGCTCTTGAAAAGAAGGCGCTGACGAATAAAAATTTCGAGCCCGAACTCACATTAGCGACAGCTATTCGTGGGGACATGGTGGAAATCATCGTTCGCGATAACGGCGTCGGAATTCCCGCCATTTTAGGCGAGAAAATTTTTGACCCTTTTTTGACAACGAAGTCCGCAGGTGAAGGTGCGGGTTTGGGTCTTACTGTTGCATTTAATATTGCTCAAAAACACGGGGGCACTCTAAGATATACAAGCGAGTTTGGCCAATGGACGGAGTTCGTTATGGCCATCCCACTTGTACATGAAAGATTGACCTAATGATTCATATCGTGATCGTGGATGATGAAGCGGATACGCATCTTCTCTACAAACTAAAATTCAAAAAACTGTTTGCGACATTGGGCGAACTGAATCTGGTATCCTTCTTGGGCGCTCAAGAGTGTTTAGACTACCTTCAACGCAAAGACATTCCTCATGTCGACTTAGTTTTATCCGATATCAACATGCCGGGCATGGACGGCTTTGAGCTGCTTCAAAAAATTCACGAGATGGATAGCACCATTCCTGTGTATATGGTGAGCGCCTATGAATCACCGGAATATCGTATTAAAGCAGACAGCCTAGGGGCTTCTCGCTTCCTTAGCAAACCCGTCGACTTCCACCTTCTGGTGGAAATGCTTCGCAAAGATCTTACGATCCTTCCTTCTTAATTTTAAAAGTGGAAAACGCTGTGGATAACGAGCGGAGAACCCGCCCGTCATTTTATGGCCACTGACTTTGCAAAAGATTTTTTCTGTTCTGAAGAGAATTATCAATACCCACTTTGCAGGCATTAGATAGCTCTGTGGTGTGATCACGTAAACACTTGATCATGCGACCACCTCCGGCACTGACATCGTCGCAGAATTTCAAGAGGTCGTTGTTACACGCGCCTTGAAGCTCTACCACCATCTCGTGGAGTTTTTTATTTCTCGCACGACATTCAGGTGAAAGTTTGTCTTTGTTTTCGTCTAAACATGTTAAAAAAGCTCCCCCGCCCGGCTCCGCATTCTGGCAATACTTTTGAAGGTCCGATACGCACGGATCCAAAAGTGTTCGATTGTTTTGTGCTAATACTTCGATGGAAAAAATAAATCCCAGAGCTAAGGACAGAGTGAGCATGCCAGCAATGACTTGCTCCTTCATTGATCCCCCTTTTCCGAGATTGATCTTAAAAAAGGGTTTCTAGAGTATAAATAAGAAAGCAGACGTCGTGTCTTTATACAAACAGACTCTTAAAAACATTTCGACGTCGCAATTTTCAGAGGGAAAATCGGTGTTTTCGTCCGATTTTTCATTAAAAATAGTAATGCATCATTAAGTAGGCATAATCTTCGAAATCGTCCCCGACAATAGAGATCTTCTTTTTTGTATACAAGCCTTCAAACTCGAAATGCGGGCGCGGATAAAATAGAAATCCGGGGCCGTAACTTTCGAATTTCGATTTGTCGTTACTGAAGTCACTTTGCGAATACTCTTGCACGAATTGCGCGTGAATTCCTTTGTAAAACTCGTATCCATATTTCGAAAACTGGTAAAGTCCGTACTGAGTTCTTTGCGTCGTGGCTTGATGCCTGTTTTGATAATCAGCTTCTGCAAGAATATAGAATTTTTCAGTGAATCCTAAAACGGCGTGAAGGCCCAGGATCTGCCTATTCTGAGTATCACTAGTGCCCAACCAATAACTTGCGCCCACGCGATACGAATCAGCGATTGTGTAATTCAGCTGAGTGGCCACCGCCGTTTCCACTTCACTTACCGAGGCACTTTTTACACTCTTAGAAAGAGTAGAAACAAAATTCCATTTTTCACCACTCCACATGCCCTCTAAAGCATCACGCTCGGTGCCCTGGTTAAAACCCAGATTGGCTCTCGTCACCATGGTGTGTTGCGGGATGTTTAAACCAAAAACCGGAATAAAGCGGCCGGCACGCACCGTCAGCTCGTCAAGTATTTGATACATTATGTAGTAACGAGTTGCGATGGGTTCGACCTTCCAATCAGAATTCAGCTTTCCGTAAAAGAGATCGAGGGTCCACTTACCCAATGTCACCGCAAGTTCTATCCCCGCTTGCATGGGAATAGTTCGACCTTCTTTGACGGTCGCGGATTCATGATGAAACTGCAAAGCACGTACGTCGCCGCCCACCTGCAACCATTGATTGAGCTTTTCATTATCTAAGGCGCCATAGAAGGAACGCGCTTCTTTTTCCGTCCCCCATGTAGATAGAACTTCGCTAGAGATAGCCCGACCATAAGGTGTTAACAAGCCTCCTCCACTTGGAGAAAAGTGGCAGGCCGTGCAGTTTACGTAATGATGACGAATCATTTCTGGAAAAGCGTATGCCTTTGTCGCCAGAGAAATTGCAATAAAAAGTATTAATTTCATTTACTCCTCACGCGTGATGAATTCATTGATGAGTACTTGCACTTTCACGACATCCGCCACTTTGATTCCCAGATAAGACGGGATATCAATCTTGAAATCAGAAATTTTAATCTCAAATCGAGCTTCGGTTTTAAGTTTTTCCGAAATGCTGAGGGTTCCTTCCACCTCTTTTTCCACACCATGCAAGTGAAGAAGTCCTTTGAATGGATGATCTTGAAGTTTTGCATTCTGCGGATTCCACGAAGAAGGCAAAGAAAGATCTTTGATGATCAGCTTTGCTTGAGGATACTTTTTAACCTCAAGATATTTTTCTTTCATGTGTTCATTGCGAAGATCGATACCGGTATCTAAAGTCTCAAGCGCGAAGTTCATCTCTCCTTGGACTTTTGAATCTGCTAAAGTCAAAATTCCACTAGGTCCCTGTGCCTGTCCTTTAATCTTCATCATGCTGGGTTTTCCAATAGCTTCAAACTGAACAGAACCTTGAGAAGGCACCGACTTCATTTCTATAGCAGCCAGGGCTGGCAGATTGAAAAGCGCGATTATAATGATGATGATTGATTTCATAATTCCTCCTTAAGGTTTTCTTTGTGAAAATTCAGGAGCGCCCGCAGCGATCCAATCTAAAATAAGTTTCTTTTGTTCTGGAGTAAGAGTCGTACGTCGAGGCATGGAGCCATCGCGTATCGTAGCGTCGACATCGGCGATATTAGAAAGAACATTTTGATATGTTTCTAAATTTACGCCTCCGCGATTGGTGGGGGCGGAGTGACAGTTCAAACACTTGGGTTCGACGACCAGTGTCCTGACCGTGAGCCAATCTAAAGAAGGTCCCACGACTTCTTCTGGAGGCATATCCGGTGGAGGAGCAGGGGTCGGTGCTTGCACCGGAGGATTTTCTGTCACAGTTTCTGGCGCGCCAGCTTCAATCCACTTATTGAGAAGCGCCTTTTGCCTCGCGCTAAGCGGTTGCCGATTGAGAGGCATAGAGTTATTCGCCACAGTACTTTGGATCGCTGCGATTTCTGCTTTGACGTTGGCGTAAGTCTCTAGATTGACACCGCCACGATTGCCTCCCGCAGAGGAGTGGCATTCCAGGCATTTCGGCGCGATCACCTCGGACATGACAATAGCAAAGTCCACTTGTCCTGCGCCAACGTTGCCGTCATCCACCACCGCTGAATCTTTACTGATCTTGTAATGGCAGCCGGAAAAGACAGAAAACATGCTGATAATCAGCAGCAGATATGAAAATTTCATAGGACCCCCGATCCTTCAGGGTCAATCTAGAAGAAATCCTTTGAGTTTGAACTAAGGCCATCTTAAAACTATGATTGGATTTGATGGGATTAGGTATAAATGTCTGAAATTACTAAAAATAAGACATCAAAGCAGCGACTGTCAGAGCTCTTCTTTCTTGGGCACTACACCACTATTTTACAAATCTATAAAGACCACCCCTTAAGCCTCGCGGAAAAAGACATTCCGTTTCTGATCGGTGCACTTTCGTTTCTTGGTAAGACTTTAGAGGCCGAAGAAATTTTCAAAACACGGCAAGCGAGCTTTTCAGAAAAAGAACAGGCCGCCTCTTTGTTTTATTTAGGCGTGGGTGTTGCTCGTAAATCGAAATACAAAAAGGCGCGAAGATTCTTCCGCGAGAATCAAAAGCGTTTCGGCAAGCACGATCAGGCCGAGATTTCCTTTTACACTTATCAAGGCATTGCGTTTTATTTGTATTTCACGGGGCAATTCTTCCGCAGCGAAAAGTTTGCCACCAAAGCCTTACGACTTGCCGTGCGCGCAGAAAATCCGCACATCAAAGTTCTAGCACAAGATTTATTAGCGCACACTTTAGTGCAAACCGGTCGCGTTTATTCTGGTTTGGAGCTTTTGAAAGAGGCCCACGATATCGCTTTGAGACTTGGGAACGACGCCTTCGCCTCGGCCACACAAGTTTCCATTTTACTTTATGAAGCGACTTACGGCCATCGTCCCGAGTCCATAGTTCCCGATCTAGAAAAATGTCTTAACGACTTAAAACCTCAAGATAGTTATTCTAAATCCAATGTCGTCCTGGAATTAGCTCGCCAAAAAACTTTGCGAGGCCTTTGGAAAGACGCCGAAACTTTATTAAACTTGCAAGCTCCCGTTATTTTTTCGAGTGAAAACCGTCGCCAAGAGATTGTCTTAAACTTGCGCTGGGCAGAGCTGGCTTATCTTCGCGGTCAAACCGTTTTAGCCTGGCAATATTTGCGAGGAGCCAATCTTCGTTTAAATCAAGAGGCCGACAAAAATTTCGCGATTCAGATTCTAGGTCTGGAACACAAAATTCTGACAGAACAAAATAATCCTTCGGCACTGGAAAAGAAAAAACAGTTACTTGAGCTAAGTCGTTCTTTTTCCAGTAAAATAAATCGCAATATGCTTGCGCGCCGGCAGTGGATTCAAGAAAAAGATTTCTCTGAAGATGACCATATTCATACGCTTCTTTCGCAAATTGGTGATAACTCGGGCTTCGAGCTGATTCATAAATCAGGCTATTACTCGTGGTACTACAAGTGCCTTCCTTTGCAAAAAGGCGTGAACTACTTGGTTTTAGGGCTTGCTAAGAATCGGGCCGTGACGTTCTCTACAGATGGTATTGAAGTGGTAAAGCTTGCGGATTTTTCTGCGCGAATACTTGAAGTTTTAAAGCAAGGGCCGCTTGATAAAGCTATGCTCGTCGAAAAAGTCTGGGGTTATGAATATCATCCTTTGCGCCACGATAGTTTGGTTTATGCGGCCATGAGCACGCTTCGCCGAAACTTAGGAAGCAAACACACTTGGATTCAAACTTTGGATACAGGCTACCAATTAGAAAAGAACGTCAACATCCTGCAGCTCCGAGGCTCGATAGGTGAGTCTAAGAATTCAGGAAGCATGGTTTTAAAAAGCTCTTCTTTGCGTCCTGTTGATGCGGAATTAAACTACCGCCAGCTTCAGGCTTTGGATTATTTGCAAGAAAACAGGTTCCTAAGCACGCGTCAGTACAAGGATTTATTTAAAACTACAGAAATCACGGCCTGTCGCGACCTTGCCGCTTTAAATAAAAAAGGCCATGTGGTAAGAATCGGGTTCGGCAGAGCCACTCAATACACCTTGGCTCAGGGAGATCGAAAATGAAATCTTTCGTTCTTATAGTTTCCTTCTTTATATCGTCCATTTGTAGTGCGGCTTTGCCCAGCGCCGTTTATGAAATTCCGGGTGTTGAAGACCCCGATCTTGCTCACTATGAAATCGAATCACTGAAGATGGATATTGACGAAGACCGCATTCGCATCGACTACGTTCTGCCTTTGGATTTGACCGGCGCAAAAAACCGCATCCGCGCGGAAGGCGTGATTGGCTCTGACAGCAAGGCGAGCCTTCGTGGCCCACATAGTGATTTCGTCTGTGATTTACTCCAGGAAAAGTGCGAAGTTCGCTATAATGATTTAACTATTGATGAGTCTTTAGTGCGTGCCCGCTTAGAAGGAAAAAAACTTTCTCATGCACAGATTGAACAGAGATTGCAGGTCACTCGCCGCTTTTCAGGCGATCCTATCGGCATCATTCACTTGAAATAGGGCTGAAAACAAAAAACCCAAGGTCGAAACCTTGGGTTTTTTTGTTTTAATGCAGGTCGGTTAGAAAAAGTCCCCTGGCACCTTTTGGCCTAGGCAGAGCTTTTCTTTTTTGCTTCTTCTTCGGCTTGGATTTCTTCATCGGTTTTGTAAACCAACATTGGCTGTGCGCCATCGTTGATCACGTTATCGTCGATGACAACTTCCTTCACATTATTTTTAGAAGGAATGTCGTACATGATATCCAACATCGCTGTTTCAAGAACGCCGCGCAGACCGCGGGCTCCTGTTTTACGCTTCAACGCAAGTTGAGCGACAGCGCGAAGAGCTTTATCTGTAAACTTCAACTCCACACCTTCGAAGCTGAAAAGTCTTTGATACTGTTTTGTGATCGCATTTTTAGGGCGAACCAAAATATCCATCAAAGCTTCTTCGTCTAAAGGAGCCAGAACCGCGATCGCTGGAAGACGACCGATGAACTCTGGAATCAAACCGAATTTCGATAGGTCATCAGGCTCTACTTTCGCAAGTAGGTTTGAAGACTTCTCTACTTCTTCAGAAGTACGGATATCTGCGGCGATACCCATTGTTTTATTGGAAGTTCTGTTTTCGATGATCTTATCAAGACCCACGAAAGCTCCACCCACGATGAACAAGATATTTGTTGTATCCACTTGGATGAACTCTTGTTGAGGATGCTTACGACCGCCTTTTGGAGGCAAGTTCGCCACAGTTCCCTCTAAGATTTTTAGAAGGGCTTGTTGCACACCCTCACCACTCACGTCACGCGTGATGGATGGGTTTTCAGACTTACGAGAAATCTTATCGATCTCGTCCACATAGATAACGCCACGTTGAGCTTTTTCTACGTCATAGTCAGAAGCTTGAAGTAAGTTAAGGACCACGTTTTCAACGTCTTCACCGACGTAACCCGCTTCAGTCAATGTTGTTGCATCCGCCATTGCGAATGGAACATTCAAGATCTTAGCGATAGTTTGCGCCAACAATGTCTTCCCCGAACCTGTCGGGCCGATAAGAAGGATGTTGGATTTTTGCATTTCCACGTCTGTGGTTTTTTTACCGTTCGACATCGCGTTGACACGTTTGTAGTGGTTGTGAACCGCTACGGCCAATGTCTTTTTCGCTTGAACTTGCCCGATCACGTAGTCATCAAGGTAAGTTTTGATGTCAGAAGGTTTCGGAACTTTGAAAGTTCCTTTGACCGCGGTCTCGCGCTCTTTTTCCTCGTCAATGATGTCATTGCAAAGGTCAATACACTCATCACAAATGTAAACGCCAGGGCCGGCAATCAGCTTTTTAACTTCTTTTTGGCCTTTGCCGCAGAAGCTGCATCTCAATGCGCCGTTCGTGTCTTTCGTGGTCATCTGCTCTTATCCTTTTTTCACTTTACGAGATTCAACGACATGATCAATCAAGCCGAATTCTTTCGCTTGGTAAGGGTCCATAAAGTTATCCCTTTCCATTTGCTCTCTCAAGAATTCATAGCCTTTGCCCGTGTGCGTTTCATAAATACGAGTGAGCTTCTCTTTAGTTTTGATCAGCTCGCGCGCATGAATTTCAATATCCGTCACTTGTCCTGACAACCCGCCTCCAGCAAGAAGAGGTTGATGGATCATGATACGAGTGTTCGGAAGGCTGTAACGCATTCCCTTCGTACCTGCCGTTAGCAATAGCGAGCCCATACTTGCCGCCATGCCCATGCAATATGTCGCCACATCACACTTTACGAATTGCATGATATCGTAGATAGCCAAACCCGCTGACACGCTTCCACCCGGAGAGTTGATGTAAAGATGGATAGGCTTTTCTGGGTTATCAACCTCAAGAAACAGGAACTGCGCAATGATTGCGTTAGCGATTTCGTCCGTCACTTGGGTGCCGAGAATCACGATACGGTCTTTCAATAAACGGGAGTAAATATCGTAAGATCTTTCACCCTTTGATGTCTGCTCTATGACGTATGGAATGAGTGCCACTCTGCTGTCTCCTGTGGTTGTGATTGAGGTGTCATACTGTGCTACCTATCGGAATACTTAGACAAGACTTTATCAAAAAGCCTTTGACCCGTAAAACTGCTGTGCTACATCTAGTTGATCAGCATAAAACCGAATCATTTTAAGGGGTTCATATGGCTTTCAACTTGTTAAATAAAGACATCGAGACTTTGACTTGCCCGGCTTTGGTCGTGTTTTCAAAGGCGTCTTCTCAAAAAGATAAACCACCCAAGGTGACTCATTCTGAGCTTCACAAAAAATTGGCCGCATCTTTGGAAGATAAAGCAATCACAGGCAAACACCAAGAGGTGGTTCTTTTCCGTGAAATGAACTACAAAGGTTTCCGTCACGTGGTTGTTGTAGGTCTAGGAAAAGACAACCAACAAACTCACGAAAATGTTCGTCAAGCTATGGCGGCCGCTTATGAATCCATTAAAGCTTTGGGCGTTAAAGAAGCTGCGATCCACTTTGATGGCGTAGCTACTGGCAAAAAAGACGCCGCTGATTTTGCGAAGGCAACAGCTGAAGGCTTGATGCTGACTTCTTATGTTTTCAACGAGTTGATGTCTGGAAAAAAAGAAGAAAAAGAAATCGATGTTCACGTAGTTACTAAAGTGAACGATAAAGCTATGAAAGCCGCTTTTGCTGAAGGTATCATCCTTGGCTCTTGCGTAAACTTCTCTCGTCGCTTGGGTGACATGCCAGGCAACTTGATGACTCCAGCGATCTTGGCTGACACGACGGTAGAAGCAGCTAAAGGCACAGGCGTTAAAGTCACTGTTTGGGACAAAGCTCGTATTAAAAAAGAAAGAATGGGCGGTCTTCTTGGCGTTTCTAACGGATCTGCACAAGAGCCTCGTTTCATCATCATGGAATACCGTGGCGCTGCCGCTTCTAAAAAGCCAGTGTGCTTCGTAGGTAAAGGTCTGACATTCGATTGCGGTGGTATCTCTATTAAGCCATCTGCGGGAATGGAAGAAATGAAATTCGATATGTGCGGTGGCGCAAACGTCATCGGAACAATGCTTGCGATCGCTAAATTGAAACTAAAAATCAACGCGGTCGGTTTGGTTGCTTCTACAGAGAACCTTGTAGGTCCTGCAGCGACAAAACCAGGCGATGTTCACACGGCTCGCAACGGTAAAACTTTCGAGGTGAATAACACAGACGCTGAAGGTCGTTTGATCCTTGCAGATGCTCTTTCTTACGCGACTGAACTTGAGCCACAAGTGATCGTGGATGCTGCGACTTTGACAGGCGCAATGGTTGTTGCTTTGGGTAACACACACACGGGTTACTTCACTCGCAATGGTGGATTGAAAGGCAAAATTGAAAAAGCCGCAGTTCAATCTGGTGAGTGGGTTTGGAACATGCCTTTGACGGACTTCCACGTGAAAGACATGAAGGGCACTTACGCGGATCTTTCAAACATCTCTGCAGGTAAAGGCGCAGGTTCTGCAACAGCCGCGGCGTTCCTTGAGCAGTTCGTGGGTGAAGGCATTCCTTGGGCTCACTTTGATATCGCCGGCACGGGCTGGGCGGTGGGTAACCGTCTTCCATACTGCCCTAAAAAAGGGGCGTCTGGTGTGATGGTTCGTACTTTCGTTGAAATCGCGAAAGCACACATCTAAGAATTCGTATTTCACAAAAAGAAAAACCCCTCTTGAGATTTCAAAAGGGGTTTTTTATTTTTCAAAACTATTTAAAACTACCAGGCAAACACCATCGGATGACCTAGGTATTTTGCCACTTCATCACTTTCGATCACCAAAGCCTCTGAATCTCTTTCATTCACAAGCTTCACCGATTTTAAAAGCCACGTGCGAGGCCACTCTTCTGGAAGATTTGTAAAGCGCACTGTGATCATCGAGCCTTCATTGAATTGAAACTCTCCATCACCGGGACGTTCGCCGATGATTTTTGCCACCGGCACATTCAACGGATTGATCTTAGACATGTCTGGTGAAAACTCGCAGCGACCTTCGACTTCCATCAAAGGCTTATCACCAGCAACAGAAACACCTTCTGCTTCAAAGCTGATCGAGACTTTTCCGAACTCCTGACACGCCAATCTTTTTTCGCCGCTGTCATTTAAGAAAACGAAATGACCTAAACCAATGCCAGCACCATTTTGCGTTTTACGAAATTCAAGCCCCGTCAACAAACGTTGCTTAACGGCCTCTTGAAGTTTGTCGCCACGAAGGTGTGAAAAGTCGAAATTATTTCTGATAGCTGCGGGATCTCTGTGAATTTGTGATTCATCTGTATGGAACTGCATATGTCCGTAACCAAATGCGAAGCAAAGAACGAACAATGCAAAAACACCGTAAAACTTTCTCATAATTTTGCTATCCCTCTTCCTTGTAGGATAACATGCGAACCCTTGAGGTCCTCTGAATTTTTCCTCTCTGGTCTATGGTCCTGCATGTCCCCAACACCGTAAAAACAGTGAAAAATTTTCTTTCGTCTCGGTTTGAGAGGGTGAAAAAATCTTAAAACACGGTAATTACCAACGCGATAAAGCCTCTCTTTTCGTCAGCTTATTTCACCTTTGACTGACTATAAGCTGTTGGTATTTAACCTTGGCCATGAACAAAACCTCAGAATTTTTATTGAACGAATACCAACGCCGAAGATCCAGTTCGCCGGAGCTAACCAATGCTCAATTCGCAAGAATCCTGGGCATCCCTTCCAGCCGTTTGAGTGACTATATCAACGGCCGCCGAATCATGACTCAAGCTGTGGGCCGCCAAGTGATCAAAGGTCTGGGCATGGCCGACACCGATTTTGAGCATCTTAAAAATCTGATCGAATTTGATAAGCGAAAAGTTAAGACGCTTCTTCCTGAAGGACAATTGAAAGAAGACGAGTTCGGTGTGATCTGCGATTGGTATCACTTCGCTATTCTTGCCTTGGTTCCAATTAAAACATTCCAACCCAATGCAAATTGGATCGCTGATCGCTTGAACATTCCTTTGGAAGTTGCCAGCGCGGCGATTGATCGCTTGTGCCGTCTGGGTCTTTTGATTGTCGAAGATGGAAAATTCACAGTCACAAAAAAACAGCTAGAGACAACACACAATATTCCTTCTGAATCTTTGCGTCGTTCTCACAAACAATCTATCACGCAAGTTTTAGATAACATGGACCGTATTCCTTTGGATCTGCGTGATGTGACTTCTATCACCTTCCCCATGAATCGTAAAAAAATCCCGGAAGCAAAAAGATTGATTCGCAACTTCCGTCGTAAGATGGCGACCTTGATGACTCAAGGGCCGAAGACCGATGTCTACAACTTGAATGTTCAACTATTCCCAGTCACGAAGGTGGGCAAATGAGACTCTTAAAACTTCTAACACTTTCTTTGCTTTTCTCGTCGTCTGCGTGGGCGAACAATTGGTATGACCGTGGAAACGCGGGCTTTGCGCTTTTCTGTAGTGATCGTGCTCCACAAGTTTTAGATCTTTACGAAGCTCAACAGCGTGATGGTTATACAATTGCTTTCTCGAATCAATTTGGTGTTATTGAAAAAGTTTATGACTTGATCTCTCGCTTTGATAAGTTAGATCCAAAGCGCGCCAATGTTTACCGTGCATGGGCTCAGGAATTCTTTGCTGAATCCACGGCTTTAAGTCCTTCGACTGAAATCGTGCAGACGCCAGACTTGGGTTATGTGTCGCTGCCTCAAACTTGTCGCTTGGAACAAGTGGTATTCCAAAGAAATCCATCAGTACTTAACAAGTATCGCTACATCATCAACACGAGCCTTTGGAATAAACTCGACACCGATCAACTTGCGGCTTTAGTGCTTCACGAGATTGTTTATCGTGAGTTCATGAATTCCCGCACGAATGAAATGACATCGGAAAGAATTCGCATGTTTAACGGACTTGTTCATGCCAACAAGTTTGCGACTTTAACTATTCCAGAATACGTGGCGATTCTTCAAGAGCTTCACTTTACGACTTATAGCTATAACGGCGTACTTTTGTCTTTGGGTTCCGCAAATTCTGCAGGAGCTTGGACTACCAACTCGGTAAGCTTCAATACTGAAGCGCTTTTAGAAAAAGCGACACTCGCCGGAGAGCAGGCATTTGAGTTGAACGGTGTAAAATTCGTGTGCTTCCAAGCAGACATGGATTTGGGCACGGCGACTTTCCAAGCTTCTGGTAAATTGAAAGCTCTTCGTGTGTCTGCAGATTTTGCGGCACAGACGGCTTGTGCTCTTCCGTTTATGGAGTATAGCTCTGTTCATGGAAGCTTTACCGTTTCTGGAACAGATTGGACATTCCATGACAATGGATTACCATGGGTCGTAAAAGGGGGCTTAAGCCTTTCCTCCCAAGTACAAATCAACTATGCAGGCGTGACGTATGCATCCTTCTGGAATCCATTCATGCAAAAATCAGTAGAAAGCTATTTCGAGTTTGATACAGATTTGAATTTGCGAGCGCTGGGTCTTGGTGGCGCCGCTTGCAGAAATCCTTTGAATAACACCGTACAATTTAATCCTAAACCGTACGGCACAGATACGATCGTAAGCTTAACAGCTGCGGGCCAATTGGAAATTGAACCGCCTGTCTGTTTCTAGCTTTTACTTTTTATCGCACATACTTGAGGGCTGATATCCTTTGAAAACGGCATTCAGCTCTTGAGCCTCGTGAGCAATCGCTAACAATCCCAACTTCGCTGTCCAACCATAGACGTTTTCTTGCGGGCATCCCGGTGTGTTGATCGCTAAATCCGAAACGCACAGACGTTTGTAAACCGCCCCTGGGCTGTTTAAACTATCCGTAGAGCTTTTTTCAGCATGGGTTCTTAAGAAACCACCGGCAAGCTCACTGCCAATCATGTAAATCACTGGTTCGGCACTCGCACCGTCTGCTTGGACCACAGAAGGAATACCCTCTTGAATGATCACTTCTTCAACGTCGCGACCACCTTTAGCGGCTTTCATTTTCTTACGAGATTTATAAGACCATTCTTTAACTTCCGCACCAGAACCTACGCGGATAACCGCCAAGCCATAAGTACCCGCGTTGTTTTTAACGAACACGAAAGGCTCTTGGTTGATGCCGCGCTTTTGATATTCCGCTTTTAAGTGGGCCAACATCGCATCCACTCTGGCGGCAAGTTCTTCACGGCTTTTTTCATCGCCGATATCGAAGTGCTCGAAAAGTTCCGTTTCTACACGAAGCAAGAATGGATCAATCTTTGTGATCGCCGCGAATTCATTCACGAGTTCGTTGTAGTATTTGAAATACGTGCTTTTCTTACGCTGATACCAGCCAAGTTCTCTGGGCGGGTTCATGGGGAAATCGGTGACGGTTTGGGCCCATTCTTCATAAGCTTCAGAAAAGTCATTATTGCTGATAATAAGATCGGGTTTAAAAGTCTTAAGAAGCTCTCCCTCTTTTAACGCGGAATGCACGACCACTTCGTTACCCGCTGAGCTTGTCAGCTTCAATGGTTCTGGCAAATCACGAGGGATCGCAACCTTCACCGTGCGTTCGCTGGCCTCAATCAAGTTACGAATGGTATGTACGTTTTCCCAATAGAACGCATTATTCGTATGCTCTTCCGTCACTAACATGATGTTCTTCACGCCAGCTCCGTAGTGCTTCACGATATATTTATTCATCAAAGCGATCGACGTCTCTTTATCCGTGGGGCAGATATTGTTAAAGCCCGCGGGAAAAATATTCGCATCGACATTAGATATTTTATAGCCAGAGTCACGAATGTCGTAGCTTGAATAAATGGGATATGAAAGATTCGCGGTCTTTGAAGAAAACCAAGCGCAGATTTCATTCATGTTGGCGAGAGTTTGTTTGTGTAGCGTGAGTTTCGCCATGGATTTTCTCCTTCGATCTTTTCCTACAGATTAGGATCTTCTTCAGGAACAACTTTGGGAGGAAGAGGTATAGGCGACTTCTGTTCCTCTGGCAAGAGAGAGTCGGGTTTGACTCGCCCTGCTCGTTTGATGCTGTTCAGTCGTTGTGATTCTTCAGTGAGCGACATGGTTTCGCCACTGCCATATAAAACATTATCTAATTTCTTTCTAACTTCAGCTAGATAGCTAAAAAAGTTTTTTTCGTACGTTGTTTCTTTTTGACCCAGAATCGGCTTATAGAGCTCTGCTTGATCCATCAAGTCTAAAAGATCTCCGCCCAGGCGACTTTGTACGTCACGATTTTGTGAGGACTCTACCAATGTGAACAAATTGCGATAGACGTTCTGTAGTTCTTCTTGCGCACGCTGCGACCAGGTCTCATCGTTTTGCTTCATGGCCTTAAATAGATAAACTTGAATCCATCTTTGCCCTTGCGCGAACTCCGAAAAATTTTCTTCGGATATCTGATTCGTCGAGACAAGTCCCATTTGGAAGTAAGTTTTGGCTAACCAGCCCGGTTGAAGCTGAGGCCGCTGCTCTTGAAGAACTTTGGCAATACCTTTATCCGCCTGGCTAAGATAATCCACGGTCTCTTGTTCGCGGCCTTGACGGCCATAGATCGCCGCTAAACGCGCCGGGATTTCGGCTTCAGCAACTTCTAAAGGCAAATGTTCACTTAACTTTCTTGCATCCAATAGAGCGGCAATGGTTTTTTCGTCATCGCCTAAAGCTTCATAAGTGAAAGACATTTTATAAAGTGCCAAAGCCGCGATTTCCGGCTGCCCCTGAATAGTGCGCAAATAAACATCGCGATAAAGAGACGCCGCTTGTTGATACTCTTCCATGCCATCAAGTGCTTCCGCTTCGCCTAGGCGCGCGGCTTGATAAAAGGAAGATTGTTGGTGGCGACCATAAAAATCTTTAAAAAGAATTTGCGCTTCTTTAAAGCGGCCTTTTTCTAGAACTCTTTCGGCATTTTTAAGTTCAGCTTCTTCAGCCGCCCTTTTGGCAAGGATGACGGCTTGTTCGTCTTCAGTTGCAGAACGCTTTCCTAAAATAGTCGCGCATCCTGCAAGCATGAATGGTAAAAGGATCAAATATTTTTTCATGCTCGCTTTTCCCCTTCGACAATCAACGCACTTAATTCTTCAAGCCCTTTTAAGTCAGAAATATCTTTCACTAAATCGGGAATACGAAAGACACGCGCATCTTTTTTGATGCTCGATTCAAACTTTGAATAAAGAACTTCCTTTTGATTGTAGTAGCTTCGCATTTGCGAGTACAAGCGAAGGAGTTCTTCATGCCCGTTTTGATCTTTCTGTGCCGAACGGAGGTCTAGCCAATACGGAAAAACGCGGTTCAAAACCACAGTTGTCAGATGATAGCCGCCTTTTTTAATCTCTTTAGAAAAATACTCTGCTTCTTTTAACTTTGCTTGATCAAACGCCGTCACCAGACAGAAATGGGTTGTCGGCGACACCAGCATGCGGTGCACATCCACCGTTCTTTTTAAAAGCTGACTTTGCCATTGTTCGATGTTCAGAAAGAAATCACCTAATTCACGAATAAAGTTGGAACCCGTCAGAGTTTCTAAAATTTTTAGAACTTGGCGCGTGCCCGTCTGCAAAAGCTGGCCGAAGAATCCTGATTTTTTTCCTTCAGGATCGCGAAACCATTTAGCCACACCTTCGTTAAATAAAGCCGAAAGTTTTTGAGGTGCCTGCAGGAAATCAATCGCGTGTTTTGTCGGAGGCGTATCCAGAATGATCAAATCAAACCGCTTGGATTCATAGACGGAATAGAGTTTTTCTAAAGCCGTGAACTCTTGCGAACCGCTAAGATTCGTTGATAGCTGCTGATAAAGACGGTTTTGATAAATTTTTTGAACCGCTTCACTTTTCTTTGCTGCTCGAGCCACGAAATCATCGAAAGTTTTTTTATGATCAATGACCGAAGCGTAAATTTCGCCTTTGAAATTTTGGTTGGGAACTTTCGTGATGTCTTTTGTTCCTTCAATTCCCAGTGTCTGCGCTAAACGTTTTGCGGGATCGATGGTCAGAACTAAAACTTTTTTTCCTTCTTTCGCAGCGATCACCGCCAAAGAGGCCGCGACGGTTGTTTTACCAACTCCACCGCTACCGACACAGATAAGAACTTGCGTGTTTTTAAAAATTTCAAGACTCATAAGCTGTCCCCCACTTTTTCTGTGAGGGTCCACGCGTCGGTTTCAAAGAATAAAGGAATCGCCTTCATCGAAGTGGCTTTTTCTTGAGCTTTGTCCCACATTTCTTTTTGATGAGTGATCTGATGCTCCAGATACTCTGCGAATTTTCCTAAATCGGAATTTTCATTCTGAGTGGATTTCAGCTCCGCTTCAGAAATGGATGTTTGCACCATCTTGTTCACGACCAGATTCGCTTCAATCGAAAACTCGGCTTTCAATCTTTGCAGAAGTTCCGTCGCCTCTTTCACTGGAAGCTCTTCGGGCAAAGTGACAATGTGGTATTTAGAAAGATCCTGGTTTCGCAGACACGCGTCGATGCTGCGGCTTTGTTCTCCCATCGGACCAAATTGCACTGCTTGCGCCATGCCTTTCGGAGCTTCCAGAAGAGCAATGAAGTGTCCCGTCGCAAAAGCATCCACAACCAGAACATCAAACGGCAAGGCAGGCCCATGCTGTCGAGGTCCACTTGTTACTTTTCCTAAAATCGCAAGCTCGGGAAGTCCCGGGGCTACATTGATGAATGCGCGCATGACCGCATTTTCGAAGAAAAGTTTCGCCAGGCTGTCCACCTTAATCAGATGGCGTGCGTATTCCTGCAAACAGGCTTCCCCCGTCCACAAAGCGATGGATAGATTCTTTCTGATTTCAGTAGGCTTAAAGCCAATGTCCGGAAGGTCGAAAAAGTCCTTATAGAAACTTTGATCCCCTAGTTCGACTAAAAGGACCTTTTTCCCCTCTCGACTTTTCTTGAGAGCCAGGGCCGCCGCTATAACGGACTTTCCCACGCCCCCTTTTCCGGTCACAAAGTGAATCTCTTGCTTCATACGTTCTAAGAGTGTCGCTGACCTCCGAAATATAGGCATTACGCGGTGCGATAGCGTTGCCTTCAGTCAGGGACTCTTCTAATATCCATCGGTTTTTATATTAGGAGAAAAAGACATGAAATCGAATGTAGAAAAAGTCTCTAATCTTTCCCGCAAATTGAGCATCGAAGTTCCAGCGGCTGCCGTTGAATCAGCTTTCAATAAAATCTACTCTGGCATCCAAAGAGACGTAACAATCAAAGGGTTCCGCAAAGGTAAAGCACCTTTGGCAACAATCAAAAGCATTTATGGTGACCGCGTAAAACAAGACGTTGTCCAAGAACTTGTTCAAAAACACTACGCGATGGCTTTGAGCGAACACAAACTTGAGCCTATCAGCTATCCAGAATTTGAATTCGCAGATCCAACAGAGAATAAAGATTTTTCTTTCTCTGCAAACTTTGACGTACGCCCTGATATCAACTTGAAGAAGTACGAAGGTTTGGAAGTTGAAAAAGAAAAGTTCGAACTTGATAACGCTAAAGTAGACCAAGTTTTGGAAAACATCCGTTCTTCACGTGCTACTTTTGAAACAGTGACTGAAGGTCGCGCCGTTAAAATGGGTGACATCGCGGTTATCGATTTCGAAGGCTTCATGGGTGGCGCGCCACTTGAAAACGGTTCTGGTAAAAATCACCATCTTGAATTGGGCGCAAAACAATTCATCGAAGGTTTTGAAGAAGGCATCGTAGGGATGAAAGCAGGAGAGACTAAAACTCTTTCTTTGAAATTCCCAGATCCATACCACTCTGCAGACCTTGCAGGAAAACCAGTTGAGTTCAAAGTCACTTTGAATGAAATCAAAGCAAAAGTATTGCCTGAGTTGAACGATGAGTTCATTAAAACTTTGGGCGGCCCAAGCGATCTAGAAGCTTTGAAAAAAACAATCAAGGAAGATCTTGAACAAACAGAGCAAAAACGTATCGACGACGCTTTCAAAAACCGTTTGTTGAAAGTTTTGGTTAAAGAAAACCCAGTTGAAGTTCCTCCATCTTTGTTGAAAGAACAAAAAGCTTCATTGGTTGAAGACTTCAAAAAACGCATGACTGAACAAGGCATGGGACCTAACGACTTCGCGTCTTACGTTGATAAATGGGACAGCGATTTCGAAAAAACTGCGGCGGAAATGATTCAATCTTCTTTCCTAGTTGATGCTATTGCGAAGAAACATGATTTGTTCGCGAAAAAAGAAGATCTAGATGCGAAATTCCAAGAATACGCTCAACAAACGAACATTGAAGAAGCACGCATCCGTGAATTCTACGGTCGTCCAGAGCAAGCAAGCCGTTTGACTTACATGATCACAGAAGAAAAAGTGATCGATTTCTTGAAAAAATCAGTAAAGGTTAAAGAAGTGCCTGCTGGTTCTTTGAAAGAAGAAGGCAACTAAGCTTATCTCTCAATTCTGAGAATAAAAAAGGCTCCCCAGGGGAGCCTTTTTTATTTTCCAACCAAGACTTTTAAGAAGGCTTCGGCTTGCCGAGACAGCTGATGCGCGCCCTTGTGAACGACAAACATCTTATAGCGGATTTTTTTTCCCAAATCCTCAAGTTGAGGAACCACTTTGATCTTCGTGTGGTAATCCAAAATGAACTCAGGAACAAAACCCACACCTAAACCCATCTGCGCCATCGAAACAATAGCCTCCCAGCTTTCGACCTCAACGGCGATAGCAGGCTCACTATGAAATTTCCTTTTATAGACCTGACGTAGCTCTTCAACCCCCGGACTTTCGCGCGTCACAAGGAATTCAGGCTTTTTAATCGAAGCTTTAACTTCGCTACTAGTGATGCAGGTGAAACTTCCTTCTTTTAAAAGCTTTCTTTCAAGTCCCGCGAAATGACCATCATCAATGACGATGCCCAACTCAGCGCGACCGCTTTTTACCTCACTAACGATAAAGGCTACATCCCCGACGCTGACATGAAGTTGAAGCTTGGGATATGGCGCTTTTAAGTCTTTAACGATGGATGGTAGAAGAAACTGGGCCACTGTGGAAGAAGTTGAAAGAAGCACTTTACCCGCAACTTCATTATTTAGGCTTTGAATTTGATCTTTTAAAAAATCGATCTGTTTAAAAAGGCCTTCTGAATTTTCTACAAGGTAATCGCCTTCTTTGGTGAGCTTAAAAGAGTTGCGGTTGTGAATCAAAAGCTCGCACCCTAAAGCTTCTTCAAGCTTGCGGATTGCCTGGCTAATTGCGGATTGGCTGACATTGTGAGCCTTTGCCGAGGCTCCTAAGCCGCCGGCTTTAGCCGCGGAAATAAAGTATCTAAGATGGTTTAAATTCAACTCCATAGATTAAGTATTACTTAATATTATATTGAATTTAATGAATTTTACTTATTAGGCTAGTCGCGTTAGGTTGCGCGCCAACAGGAGATCTTATGAAATCTTTGATGGTTGTAATCACACTTTTTTCAGTCAACGCTTTTGCCTCTTATCCACAATGCTCAATCAACGGCACAATGGTAGACCTTCTTCCCGAAGTTCATCCTCGCGCGGATATCGCAAGCTATGTTTTTGAAGGAGCTGTCTCTGGCGGATATGTTCGTATCGCCGAAGTGGATGGAAACTATTTTTTAGCAATTAAAAAAGAAGGTCAGTCGGTCCTTGTTCAGGGCGAAAAGATTAATAACTCTTACGTAATTGCTAACACAGAATTCGCTATTCAGTGCCCATAATTAGGTGACCCGTGGCTACCGAATCCTTTTCACTCTGTCATGATACTTTAAACAGTCTCTTTCGAGAAAAAGGCTTGTCGCAAATAGCGGTAGCCGAGAAGCTGCATATTTCTACTAAAACCGTTCAACGCTGGTCGAACCGTACGGCTCGGCGAATTCGTGCTGAACTCTTAACGGATCTTGCGGCTTTTTTAGAAGTTCCCGCAGAGCAATTAATTAAAAATACGGAAAGCTTCAAGATGCGCCCTCATGACCCTTTGCTTGAGGAGCTTTTGCATGATTCGTATCTACAAATGATCCGTGCTACCGACAACTGGGACGGCTATTTAAGAATGTTACGCTCGTTTCAAAACGAAGACCTTCCCAGTTCTCAGGCGCTGGGTCTTTTTTTAAATATGGGTATTGCGACTCTTCACGTGGGACAAATGCGTGCCAGCCGGTTTTATTTGCAAAAAGGCCATGACCTTGCGGTGACATTGAATGATTCAAAAGCGCTTGCCAGAAGCCATATTTGGTCCGCTTTTCGCGAAGAGCAGGCTGGAAACTTAAGTATTGCCCTTTTGCACTTGGAAAAAGCGCAGTCTTTTCTAAAATCCACTTCTTCTTATTCTTTAGAAGCGGATCTTCATTTTTGTTATGGGCGAATCCACGCCCATCTTCGCAACTTTCACGTCGCCAGAACTGCATTTCGAAAAAGTCTTCTGATATCTGTGACACAGAAACTTACGACCCGTGCCGCAGTGACTTATACAGAATTAGCTTACTTGCAGTTTAAGTTTGGTTTTTACAAGCACGCCACTTTGTCTTTTCAGCGTGCACTTAAAAATGCGCAAATCAGCGGGTGGGCTCATGGGATTTCTGTCGCCCGAGTAGGCTTAAATCTAATTCACAGTATTAAAGCGAAAACTCGCTTCCCTCAGCTCACGAAGAATTTGATGGTTGCAAATACCAAGGTTGATGGCCGCCTTGAAGATCTGTTATTTCAAGGAGCCTTGTTGAACGGAGATATCGAAAGTGCCAATAAGATAGTTTTAGCGCGCATTAAAAAATCCCGCGCAACTCCTTTGCACTTTGCTTACGCGATCTTGGATGCTCATATTCTTTCAGCAAAAAATCCGCAGAATTATGTTTTGCGCGAAAGCCTGCTAGCTAAAGCGCGGGATACTTTAAAGCGCAACGGCATTCCTGCCGTTTAGTCTTGAGGATAAAAAGGAATATCGACAATGGCACGCAAGCCATACTTGGAAGTCACGGCCGTCACGATATTGCGAATGCTTGTGATAGTTTTTCCGTTTCGACCAATTAAACGCGCCATATTTCGTTGGCAGCAGTCCACCTTGAATGTCGTGGTTCTTTCACCCGGGATTACCATGACGGACATTTCCTCTGGAACATCGGCATTGAGCTTCAATAATCCCTCGATGAGATCGCGGCACTGATTAAGCACTCCTTCCTTAGAAGGATTTTCGGGCATCCATGGATCACGGCTTTGACGTTTGATAACAAGTGGTTTCTCAGATGAAGACATAATTACTCCTGCCCTCATTCAAAAATGAAAACTAGGGAGCAACAATCTAAGGATGCAAGGGCTAGTCTAAAAACTGATGCAGTCCTGCATGTCCGATTTTACTGACAGTTATTATATTCGTCGAAGTATCTCTGACAGATGGAATATTGCGAATTGCAGTCGCTAATATCCGAGGATGTATACTGAGCTGTTGGACATTGGCGAGGAGCTCCTCGCTTAACGTTCGCAACAAAAGTTCCTTCGACCATTGGTTCAATATTACGACTGTAAATTCTGTAGCGAATTGTGTTTGTTCCCGCTTCTAACAAAGGCTTTTGAAAAATGGTAGAGATCCAAAGATTGAAAGCCTCTTTGCTTTTTCCACGATAACCATCGTACTCCGCTGTTTTTGAGCGGGAAGATCCATCAGCATGAGTTGCAACCAACTCAACGCGATCTGTGCGAGAATCTTGAGGACCCACGAAATGATCATAAGCTGCGGGGTTTAAAGCCATATCACGGCAAGTATAGATAGCAGAGCCGCTTCCGTTAAAACCACTGCAGATAACTTTGACTGTGCCAGAGATAGCTGTCGCCGATAATTCGTTTCCGTGAGAAAAACCCACGAACTCGGCCGATGCCATGGATGAGAATAATAAAATTGAAGCAATCACCTTCAACATGAAAGGCCCCCTCTGCCTGCCACATCTTGTAGTGGGCGTAGAGTAGGGCCTCTAATTTTCAGAAGCAATAACTAGCGCGTCAAGGCCTTCAAAGTACCCCACGCCTTAAGATAGCTAAATGCCTGATATGCTTGATAATCTCTCTTAAATAATGCTTCGCGCGGAGAAAGCTTTTCTTCCTTCTTTGAACCGACATCTTTCCACCAAGCAAGGGCACCTTCTTCAGTTCCTTGTTTTGTGTCAAGTTTCTCTGCCGCCTTTTCACGGTCGCCTTTTAAGTGACCTGCGATATCGCCTTCACGAGTCGTTTGCGATTTTACGACGGCTTTTGAGAAGGCTTCTGGATCCACGTCATCAATCTCGATATCAGGATGGATTCCTTCTGCTTGGATCGAAACGCCACTTGGAGTGTAGTAACGAGCCACTGTTAATTTCAAACCGCTGCCATCACCCAACTTAATAACAGACTGCACAGAGCCTTTTCCGAAAGTTCTTTGACCTACGATCAAAGCACGTTTGTTATCTTGAAGAGCTCCAGAAACAATCTCGCTGGCACTTGCCGTGTATTCGTTAACTAAGATCACAACCGGGAAGTTCGTGTACTGACCACGACGAGTCGCCACTGCCACTTCTTTATCGTTCTTGTTGCGACCAATTGTGCTGACGATAGTTCCTTCTTTTAAGAACATATCGCTGACTTTCACGGCCTGATCCAACAAACCACCTGGGTTTCTGCGCAAGTCGATCAGAAGTCCCGCGGTGTTGCCGTTGTTTTCTTTCATGTGTTTTTCAATCGCTTTTTGCAAATCCTTCGCCGTATTTTCGATAAAGCTTGTGATTTTCACGTAAGCAAATCCATCACCCAAATCCGTGTACTTCACAGATTTGATTTTCACGCTTCCACGAGTCACAGTGATATCACGAGGTTTTTCTTCGCCCTCACGAACCACACGAAGGATGACTTTGCTGCCACGTTTTCCGCGCATCAATTGCGAGGCTTCAACTAAGCTGACACCTTTTGTACTGTGCCCATCGACCGCGATCACTTTATCACCGGCTTTGATTCCGGCTTCCCAAGCAGGAGCGTCTTCAATTGGCGAGATGATCGTCAAAACACCATTCTGAATGGAAATCTCAATTCCCAATCCGCCGAACTCTCCACTGGTCTCTGTTTCGAAATCTTTAAAGATGTCTGGAGACATAAAGTTCGTATGGGGATCTAATTCGCGCAGCATTCCTTTGATAGCTCCGTAGACCAACTTCTTAGTATCAACGGGTTCTACGTAGTATTGCTGAATAAGATTTAAAACTTTTGAGAAGTTCTGCAAATCTGCGTATCGCTCTTGAGCGAAAGCGCGAACCTGAAAACCCGTTTCAGCCATAATAAAGATCGTTAGTAAAAGAGCGAATCCGAGGATGTAGGTTTTCCAGTAACGTTTAATCGATTGCATAGTGTTTTAGAGTCCTTTCATCCACTGCTGCGGGTCGTAGGGTTCGGAAAAATGTCTAATTTCAAAATAAAGTCCAGGGTTGCTTTCGCGAGTCGATTCACCCACTTGGGCAATCACTTGCGACTGGGTGATCTCATCACCGACGCCGACCTTCACTTCTTCAGCGTGAGAATAAACCGTGTAGTAATGATCTCCGTGATCCACGATCAATGTGGTTCCAAATCCCGGCAAATCACCCACATAAGAAATGCGTCCTTCAAAAACAGATTTGATAGGGCTTCCCTTAGCTGCGGAAATAAAAATTCCCTTGTGTGAAATAGTATAGGGGTGATCCTCCCCTTTCATAAGTCCAAATTTCCGAGTAACCACACCCGGAAGTGGTTGAGGCAACGCCCCTTTTTGATCTGCGAAGGAAGGCTTAAAGAGCAAATCAAAAAGTCCAGCGTCTTCGATATTGTATTGCAAAGATTTTTCGCGAAGGCCGTTGATCTTGTTGATCGCAAAAAGCTTGCTTTTACGAATGCCGTCCAGAAGCTTGCCTTTAAGTTCTTGTTCTTTACGAAATTGCTTTTCTTGGGCGACGATTTTGTTTTCTATAGCCTTAAGGCTTTCCAAACGTTGCGCTAACATTTTCTTCTTGTTTTGAAGCTCTTTAAGATCGCGTCCGTAATTTTTAATAAGGTCTAAGTCGCGAGCCGCCACAATTCCCAAGATTTTTAGATTGCGCTCTAAGGAGGCTGAACTGTCGGATGAAAACAGGAAACGCGCAACCGAGGGTCCGCCTAGCTTGTAGATGGCTCTTAATCTTTCTGCCAGCAAAGCTTTTTGCGACTTTGAGCGCTGATCCAACTCATCGACTTTTTGGGAAAGATTTTTGATATTCACTTCTAAGAACGCACGCTGCTGGGATAAGTCCCCTTTTTCCGTGACAATCTTTTTGATTTTTTTATTGAGCTGATAAAGAGCTGAAAGCACTTGGCGCTGCTTAAGCTCGGCGTCTTCAAGATTCTTCTTCTGAGCTTCAAAGTCTTTAGCAATGGTATCCGCCGCCGTCGATGCCAGCGCAGAGGTCGTCATCGCCGAAGAAAGAAGCACAGCTAAGAGCACTTGAAAGAGCTTCAAATCTACACCCGACTTCCTGCATATCCATCGTTAAGACGACGAACGCAAAGATAGGAAGCCAGAGCACCTAAGAAAGTTCCACCCACGACAAAAAGTATTAATGCAGGGATGCTGATGAAATGAATGTGTTCACCTAGCTGCAAGAAGCTTAGTTTCGTGACTAAAAAACCTTTAAGAGCCGTGTACAAAAGAAGACAGAACACCAAACCAAAAATAGAGGAAGTTAAACCTAGAATAGCCCCTTCGATCATAAAAGGTTTGCGGATCATCCCAGCTGTAGCGCCAATCATTTCTAAAACTACGATTTCGTCTTTTCTGTTTTGAATCGAAGCACGAATCGCGTTGGAAATAACAAACAGAGCCGCTGCCAAAATCACAAAGCCTAACAAAGACAACGTCGTCTCAATCGTCGTGACCAGAGAGGCATACTTTTCTACCCAATCCTGACCATAGCTGACTTCGTCCACACCTTCTAAGCCTTTAACTTCAGCCGCAAGAGTTTTAAGCACTTGCATTTGATCGGACGTGCTGACATTGGAAGCTAAGCTGACTTGAAGGCTTGCGGGAATCAGTTTTAAAAGTTCTTCGTCTTGAGAAATATCCGGTGCGTAACTAGCCATCTGCGCACGGAAATCATTGAGAGCCTTTTCTTGATTAACCAAATGGATGGCTCCAACCTTACCTGTATCTTTAAGCTTGTTTTCTATGAACTGTCGGCCTTGGTCTGAGATATCTTGGGAAAGATAAACCGTCATTTGCACGTCTTCTCCCCACAACGTCAGAATATTTCTAAAGTTTTGAGAGATAAGAAGACCGGATCCCATCACGGCAAAGCAAGCCGTGACAACGACCAGAGTAGAAATTTTTAGCGCCCAGTTTTTTTGTGGAGATCTCATTTTTTGTCTCCAACAATCATTCCGTCGCGAAGCTCTAAGGTGCGTTTATTACGACGTTTTACCATTTCATGATCGTGAGTCGCCACAAAGACTGTTGTACCTTGGGCGCAAACTCTTTCAAGCAGATCCATAATCTCTTCACTGAGTCGCGGATCTAAATTTCCCGTCGGCTCATCGGCAATCAAAACGCCGGGTTGGTGAATGATGGCGCGAGCAATCGCCGTTCGCTGTTGCTCTCCACCTGAAACAAAATCAGGATACTGATCATGTTTGTGTGCAAGGCCCACTTGTTCTAAAACTTCAGACACGCGACGGGCAATCGCTGGAGTTTTGTCGCCACGGACAACTAAAGGCAGAGCCACATTTTCAAAAATAGTTTTATCTTTTAGAAGTTTGAAATCTTGAAAGACCACGCCGATCTTTCTTCGAAATAAAGGAATCTGACCTTCTTTGATTGATACAAGATCATGTCCCGCAACCTTCACGTCACCCGAAGTCGCGATGTCGTAGGCGGAAATCATTTTAAAAAGAGTTGTTTTACCTGCACCACTGGGACCGGTAAGAAAAACGAATTCACCCTTGTCGATGCGCAAGTCGACATTCTTCAAAGCATGGACCGGGCCCGGGTAAGTCTTGTAAACATGAGAGAATTCAATCATCCCTCTATCTTATGAAAGAGTAACTGGGATGAATACTCGCCGGAAGTCGAGGTTTTGCATCGAACTGAAACTTTTCGCCGGATTAAGGCATTCCTCCAGCCATCAAAGTATCAATAATCGTCGAGTGTTGACGACGCAGAGCCAATTTTATGGCCTCTTCAGTTTGACTGGATCCCATTCGTAGCACGGAATCGTAAGGTGTTTTGATAGTTTTCATCACGGCGCCGTTGCAGAAAATACGGCTGACTAAATAGGGGTTCTGCAAGCCCCAATCTTCCGTTTGCACATGATATTTCTGTCCACGCACGGTGATGTCTGAATTAAAACCTTTTTGCACTTCTACAAACCTCGGCCAAGAAGTTAACAGAAATTCTTCGCGTACTCATCAAATTTTTCTTGGTGTCATTGTGAATTGAAACTAAAGTGATGTCTAAATCGAAGGGAATTTACAATGAATGCAGTACGTTTCACGCTCGCAAGTTTGGCATTATTATTTTCTGTTTCTGTGATGGCGCAAGAAAATCCGCCACCACCTTGGAAAGGCGAAGCAGAGGCTGGTGCGATTGTCGTCAGTGGCAACAACGATTCTGAAAGCTACAACGCAAAAGCAAAAACAGAATACACCGTAGATAAAAATCTTTATGCCGCTTTTGGTCGATACCTGAAAACAAATTCTTTAGGTGTTGAAAGTGCCCGCAACTGGGAAATCGGCGTTCGTTTTGAGCATCAGTTGACGGACTATCTCAGCCTTTACGTCGGACAAAAATCAGAAAGTGACATCTTTAACGGTTACTTACAAAGGGACTCAACAGACGCCGGTCTTAAATACTTCCTTATCAAAGCCGACGAGATGACTTGGACATTTGAGGCCGGTTATCGTTACCAAAAAACTCTTCCAACTGTTGGTGGCGTCACACATGACAACTTGGGCCGCGCTTACACTGAATTCAATAAGGCCTTGGATAAAACTCTATCATTCAAATACTGGGTGGAATATCTACCGAACTTCACTGATTCAGACGCTTACTTGGCAAACACAGAAGCTTCTTTGAACATTATGTTAAATTCCATCTTCTCTTTGAAGTTGGCTTACTTACTACAATATCAAAATGTGCCGCCAGCAGGTGGAAAGTACACAACGACAACAACGACAATGAACCTTGTCGCAAAATTCTAACCAAGGACTCGACAGATGTTTAAAGAGTTTAAAGCCTTTATCATGAGAGGAAACGTTCTGGATCTGGCAGTCGGTATTATTATCGGCGCCGCTTTCGGAAAGATCGTTTCATCGTTTGTTTCAGACATTCTGACTCCGGTGATTAGTATCGGTGCAGGAAAAGTGGATTTTTCAAATCTGTTCTTGGCCTTGAATGGTCAACAGTACGGCACTTTAGAAGAAGCGAAAAAAGCCGGCGTTGCCACTATCAACTATGGCTTATTCATGAACGTCGTTTTGGACTTTTTAATTGTCGCCTTTGCAATCTTTTTGATTGTTCGTGTGGCGAATCGTCTAAAAAAAGAAGATGCTCCACCACCGCCGA
Organism: Bdellovibrio bacteriovorus; assembly: GCF_001592755.1. NCBI lineage: Bacteria > Pseudomonadati > Bdellovibrionota > Bdellovibrionia > Bdellovibrionales > Pseudobdellovibrionaceae > Bdellovibrio > Bdellovibrio bacteriovorus. The sequence continues at coordinate 396,009 of NZ_LUKF01000001.1, forward strand.
ATAGCAAGGAGTGTCCGGAGTGCCTTTCCAATATTCCACTTAAAGCCCGTAAGTGCGCACAATGTGGAAGCGCTCAGGCCGTCTAATATATAAGATAAATTCTTCGGTGCTTTGTCAGATCCAATCTAATAAAGCACCGCTCTAACATCTCAATTTGAGACGTAAACCTTTTGTTCATCCCTGCCGATAATTGGTACTGGTATTGCACCACCTATTTTCATCGGGGAGGAATCAAATGAATAAGATTTCAAGCACAACAGATAGAACAGTTGTCAAAATCTTTATCAACATCATTGCCACCGCATCTTTGCTTTCCTCTGTAGCTTCGGCTCAGAATACTGGCAGTGGAAATAATAACAATCAGAACAACAACAATAATAATAACTCGCAGGGGCAGCAACAGCAGCAGGTTCAAACGACAGGCTATCCTTACGTAGCGCCAAGTTATAATGAGTGTCGCGATGCTCGTGATAAGATGGATAGAGCTGAGGAAAAAATCGGTGAAGCTTGTAAAAAGGCGGGCTTAGGGTCTGCAAAAGACTGTATTTCTAAGGCGAAGTCTTGTGGCGCATCTTCAGGTGAAGATTCATTCGATACAACGGCGGCTTTTGCTACAGTACTAGGTCTTTCATCAACAGCGGCATCAGGACTTCAAAATATCAGTAAGGCCTGCCCTCAGATGAATGGTCGCGACTATTTCACTGAAAAGAACAACATCCAAAAAGAGATTAAAGACACTGAAAAAGAGTTGGCGGAGCTGAATGATGATAAAGCTCAAATCCAAGAAGACTATCAAAAAGAGATGGATAAGATCCAAGAGACTTTAACAAAAGCTCAAGAGGACTATAAAGCCAAATCACTTGAAATTGACTCTAAAGAGCGCGAGCGTATTGCGGAATTTAATAACAGTCAGAACCAAGCCAAAGAAGAGATGCGCAAAAAAGGTGCGGATATCTTAAAGTTGCGTGGTCAGGTGACTCAATCCCAACGCGATAAAGCTTTGAAGCTGATCGCGATGACAGATGCTTCCGGGAAACGCGCTTGTATGAAGGCCGTGACTGAAGCTAAGAAATCTTACGAAAGCGTTTCGGCAAGCACGAGCTCAAACCACATCGCTCAGGCAAAGAAGAAACGTCAAGAATTGATCAACATCTATAATGACTGTATGGATGCTTTTGACCAACAACGTATCGCTTTGAATGAGTCTAAGAAGCAAGAGCAAGATGAATTGAATCGCCAAATCGCCGATCTTCAATCTAGCTATGATGAAATTCAAAACAGCTTGAACCTCGCTTCTTCTCAACTTGAAGAGATGAAACAATCTTCTTTGAAAGAAAAATCAGATGCTCTGCAAAGTGTGATCGACTTAGGAACTCGTTCGCAAACTCAAATGCAAACGGCTTATACTAAAATGCAAGAAAACCTAAAAACTTTAGCTACGAAGCAAGCCAGCTTAACAGCAGCTTTGAATCGTGCAAATCAATCTTTGATGACTTTAGGCCCGGCTCCTAAGCGTAGCGCCGAGGACACTGCAGATGAGGCCTCAAGTGAGATTTCATCACAGATCAATATCATTTCGAGCATCCAAAGAAACTTCCCGTCTTGCACGAACGAAGTGGCGACGTCTAAAGAGAAGTTGAAAAACTTAGGCGTGAAGTAACCCGTCTTCCGACTAGTCTAGTATCCCTAGACCCTCACGGGTCACACTGTTAGAATGGGGGCTTATTAAAGGAGCCCCCACTCGTGTTTAAAAAGATCGCCCTGTTTATTGTCGCGCTTGGCCTCATCGGAATTCTTAGCGCCTATCTAATTGTTAAATCCGTTCAATCAGGTCTTCCACAACTGATTACTGTCAAAGACTATCAGCCGCTCTTGGTGAGTCAGGTTTATGATCGTCACGGCAAAAAGATTGGCGAGTTCTTTCGCGAGCGAAGAACACTCATTCCTTACGATAAAATTCCTAAGCATGTCGTGAATTCCTTTCTGGCAGCGGAAGACGATCAGTTCTTTGAACACAAAGGGATCAATCCTCAAGCCATCTTCCGTGCTGCTTTAGCCAACTTACGTGCAGGTCGTTCCGTTCAAGGGGGATCGACGATCACACAACAGGTGGCAAAGACGCTTCTTTTGACGGACGAAAAAACTTTGACTCGTAAAGTTCGCGACATCCTTCTGGCGATCGAGATGGAAAAGAACTTAAGCAAAGAAGATATCCTGTTCCTTTATTTGAACCAAATTTACTTCGGACAAGGCGCTTACGGAATTGAACAAGCGGCTCAAACATACTTCCATAAGCCTGCGAGTAAATTGACTTTATCTGAAACTGCAATCCTTGCCGGCTTACCTAAAGCACCGAGTGCCTACAGCCCCGTTCGCAATCCGGTGCGTGCGAAAGAACGTCAAATTTACGTACTTCGTCGTATGGCCGAAGTCGGTTATGTGAAAAAAGAAGAATCCGAAGCGGCCATCAAAGAACCCGTGAAAGTTTTCGTTCGTGAAAATTACGAAGAGTATGCGCCGTTCTTTTTAGAAACAGTTCGTCAGCTTCTAGTGACTCAATTGGGTGAAGACATGGTGCTTGATAAAGGTCTTCGCATTCACACTAGCTTGGATCTAGAAAAACAATTGGCAGCTCAAGAATCAGTTCTTGCCGGCCTAAAGGGTTTAGATAAGCGTCAAGGTTATCGTGGTCCGATCAAAAACATCACTGATGCTGAAGATGTTGAAGAGTTCTTAAAAGAAACTCAGAAAAAATTAATTTCTGACTTCACTCCGGAAAGAACTATTCTGCCTGATGGGAAGTTCGCGGATATCGTTCCGCCTAAAGACACAAAAGAAGGACTGCTTCCGTCTTACATCAAGGTGAAAGACACTGTGCAAGGTGTAGTTCAAGATGTGAATGATGACACCGGTCTGGTGACGGTAAAGTTGCCTGAGGGTCAAGGTCTTATTGATATTGACTCGATGACTTGGGCTCGTAAGCCTGACACGGAAGTTCGCTATGATTTAGGCGCAATTAAAAAGCCGTCACAGGCTTTGAGTAAAGGTGACGTGATCTTAGTTAAAGTTGTCGCTGAAAAATTCTCTTCAAACCGTTTAGCAAATGCGAAGAAAAAACCTACGGCAGCACTTCCTGATTTCAATAAGTTTGTTGCGTTAGAATTAGATCAAGAACCCCTCGTAGAAGGCGCGTTGATTTCTTTTGACCAGGATTCTCAAGATGTGGTCGCGATGGTCGGCGGTTCTAGCTTTGCGAAAAGCGAATTCAACCGTGCAATTCAAGCCCCCCGCCAAACAGGTTCGGCGTTTAAGGCCATTGTCTATGCTTCGGCTTTAGAGAAAGGCTATACACCGGCAACTCCCATCATGGATGCGCCGATTGTCTTTGAAGAAGGTGGAACAGCGGATGATTCTGAAGGTCAAGGAGACCCAAAAGTGTGGAAACCTTCCAACCACTCGAAAAGTTTCGGTGGCGATATCATGTTCCGTAATGCCCTCGTGAAATCTTTGAACATCCCGACGGTGAAAATTATTGAAGACGTTGGTGTTCCTTGGGCGATGGATTATGCCAAACGCTTGGGAATCTATTCTCCTCTGAATCCAGACTTCACATTGGCACTGGGTTCAAGCAGCGTGACTTTATATGAAATGACAAAAGTCTTTGCTGAGTTCGGTCGCCTTGGAAAAAGAATTTCTCCGCTGTTGATTCACAAAGTGGAAGACGCTCAAGGTAAATCATTGTTAAACACTATGAGCCTGGACACTCGTTTTGAAAAAGAGATCAAAGCGATTAACGATGAATTCGAAACTCGTCGCAAGGCTTATATGGAGATCGTGAACGATCCAGCCAAAGTCGAAGAGCTTAAAAAGAAAGACCCTAAGCACGCGAAACTAGATGAAAGCATTTTCTTTCAAGATGCAGATCAGTTGATTCGTCCCACAACAGCTTACGTAATGACGACGCTGTTAAAAGGCGTCGTTGAAGATGCTGGCGGTACAGGTGGAAGAGCCCGCGCAGTCGGTCGTGAAGTCGCTGGAAAAACCGGCTCAACCAACAACTACTATGACGCGTGGTTTATCGGATACAGCCCACAAATCGCGACAGGTGTTTGGGTGGGTTTTGACAAAGAAAAGAGTATCGGTAAAGGCGAGGTCGGTGGACGTGCGGCGTTACCTATATGGGTAGATTACATGAAAGCCGCTCATGAGGGACTTCCTCAGATGACTTTCCCAGTTCCTGAAGGTATCGTATTTGCTAATATCGACGCTGACACCGGAAAACTGGCTTCAGCTTCTACTAAAAAAATTATTCGTCAGGCCTTTGTTGAAGGGACAGAACCAACTCTTTCTTCAAGCAAAGCGGAAGAAGCAACAGACTTTTACAAACAGGATCTCTCTGAATGAAAGATATTCACCTCTGGGGGGTGAAACAGAACAATCTAAAAAACATTGAGGTTAAAATTCCTGTCGGATCTATGACAGTGATTTGCGGCCCCAGTGGTTCAGGAAAGTCTTCGCTTGCCTTCGAAACTCTTTTTGCCGAAGGCCAGCGCCGCTTCATCGAAAGTATGTCGAACTATGCTCGACAGTTTTTGAATAAAGCGCCAAAGCCTGACATCGAAGGCATTAGCAATATTCCACCAGCTATTTCGATTGAGCAAAAAAACACGGTGAAGAGTTCGCGGTCTACTGTAGGTACAACGACCGAGATCATCGACTATCTTCGTCTGCTTTACGAAAAAATTGGGAAGTCTTACTGCCCGACTCATCACTGTCCGACTGAAAAAGAAAGTGTGACTGAAGCCACAGCGAAAACGATCAAAGAGTTTTCCGGCAAGCGCGGTTACATTTTAGTCGAGATCAGTGAAGACGGACGTGTTGCTGAAGGTAAAAAACTTCATTCTCTTCTTTTGCAAGATGGTTACTTGCGTATCTATATTCCGAAAGGAACAGATACGAAACCTGCTCCTGAAAAAGCCGCGACAAAAAAATCTGCCAAAAAAGTTTCAAAACGCGCGACACCTGAATTTGTGCCGGCGGCTCCCGTTGTTCCCAGCGGATTGACTCACGAAGAAATGGGAACTGTTGTTGAAATTGGTGATGCGACGGCCATAAAAAAAGGTCTTCCGAAAGAAACTTTCTATCTTGTTATTGATCGTATGAGCTTTAACGAAGATGAACGTGGGCGTATCGCGGACTCTTTAACTCAAGCTTACGAAGCAAGTATTAAGTACAATACGACAAACATCACTCGTCGCGCGACAATTTTGACTACTGAAGGTCAACGCTTGCAAGTGAGCGAAGAATCTTCTTGTCCTGTTTGTGGATACACTCCACCACCGCTAAGCTCTCGTCTTTTTAGTTTTAATTCTCCGATCGGGGCTTGCCCGACATGTAAGGGTTTTGGAAACACGCTGGATATTGATGAAGGCAAAGTGATTCCAAACCCAAATATGAGTTTGGCGCAAGGGGCTTTGAGTCCTTTCTGGATGCCTAGTGCAGCTCATGAAAAGAAACAGCTTCTTAGCTACTGTAAAAAAGCGAAGATTGATGTTCACACTCCGTGGAAGGATCTTCCCAAAGCGCAACGCGATACTATCTGGAATGGGAATAAAGAATTCTTCGGCGTGCGCGGTCTTTTTGAATACTTAGATCAGATTAAATATAAAATGCACGTGCGCGTGTTCATCTCGCGCTTTCGCAGTCCTTTCTTGTGTCCGACATGTAAAGGAGCGCGCCTTCGTCCTGAAGCTAACAACGTTTTAGTGGCGAATGCGAATATCAATGATCTTTCAACGATGACGATCGAAGACTTGCATCAGTTTTTCCAAAAACTAGAGGTGTCCGCTCATCATCAAGAACTTGCCGGCGAAGTCTTAAAACAAATTCGTTCACGTCTTGAATTCCTGATGCGCGTGGGAGTTCACTATCTTTCATTAAGTCGTGAAACTAGAACTCTTTCTGGTGGTGAATACCAGCGTTTGATTTTAGCCAATCAACTGGGTATGGGCTTATCGCAAGCCTTGTATGTCCTGGATGAACCGACCGTAGGCCTTCACCCTCGCGATAATGATCGTTTGATTTCTATTCTTAAGGACTTGAAAGAACTTGGTAACACATTAGTGATCGTTGAACACGATCATGATGTTATTAAATCCAGTGAACATATTATTGAAATGGGACCTGGTTCTGGTTACCTGGGTGGCGAGGTCGTTTACTCTGGTGCGACCGAAGACTTCTATGACTTTGAAAAGTCTGTTACGGTTCCTTATCTTAAACCAGATAAAAACAAAGCTCCACTTCGCGTGTCCCGCCCGGTGGATGTTGATTCCTATAAAGTGAAGCTCGAACTAAAAGGCGCGAAAGGTCACAACCTAAAAAACCTGGATGTGACGATTCCACTTAACCGCCTGGTAACAGTCACTGGCGTCAGTGGATCTGGTAAATCGACTTTAGTAACTAAGACGCTTTACCCTGCATTGGCGCGCGCTTTGGATTTAGAATATCTTCCGGCGCAAGAGTACGCAGGCCTTGAAGGCACAGAGCATATTAAGAACGTGCTTTTGATTGATCAATCTCCGATTGGTAAATCTGCGCGCAGCTCGCCGATCACTTATCTTAAAGCTTTTGATGCCATTCGTACAATCATGGCTGGCACGCAAGAAGCGCAAGCTCGTGGATATACTCCTGGAACATTCAGCTTGAATGTGGATGGAGGACGCTGTCCTGCTTGTAAAGGCACGGGTTATGAAGAGATCGATATGATGTTCATGGATAACGTTGTTATTCCGTGTGATGTCTGCGATAGCAAAAAATACCGCCCTGAAATTCTAGAAATTCAGTACAAAAATAAAAATATTCACGAAATCCTTTCGATGACCGTGAGTGAAGCTATGAATTTCTTCGTGGCTCACCCGAACATTCGTAAGCCTTTGAGTGTCCTTAAGGAAGTCGGCTTGGATTACCTTCAATTGGGCCAGCCAGCGAACTCTTTAAGTGGTGGGGAATCTCAACGCTTGAAAGTTGCTAAAGAGCTTTCTCAGGTAAATCAGAAGGCAACGCTCTACATTCTAGATGAGCCGACAACCGGGCTGCATTTCCGTGAAGTCGACCTTCTGATGAAGGTTCTAAGCAAACTCATTGAAACTGGCGGCAGCGTCGTCGTGGTTGAGCATAATTTGGATGTTATTCGTGGTTCTGATTATGTCATTGACCTGGGGCCTGAAGCGGGTAAAAAAGGCGGAAACATAGTGGCTGTGGGGTCTCCTGAGGACATCATGAAGACCAAGAAAAGTCTGACCGGCCAGTATTTAAAGCGCTATTTAGAAGACCAAAAAAGTCCTTAAAGTTGGAATAAGATGTTACCTGAGATTAAGAAGTTAGTTGCCGAGCTGAAACCGTACAAAAAAACAATCGCCATCGTGGCCGTCACAGGGATTGCGTACGCATTAGCAGCTGCTAAGTTTGCCTTCCTCACAAAGTCTTTGTTCGATGCTCTTTCTGGCTCAAAACATGATGAGATCATGAACTTAGTTCCGTTAGCACTAGGGCTAGCCTTAGTGATGGCGGTCGGTCGTTACTATCATATTTATCTTATGAATTACGTTGCTGAGTGCGTGGTGCAAAACATCCGTCAAAAGCTTCAGCAAAAATTCATGAGCTTAAATCTGTCTTTCCATAATAACTACCACGCAGGCTCCGGCGGCTTAATCAGCCGTATCCTGAATGACATCCGTACTATTCAGGATGGTTTGCGAGTTGTTGCCGATATTTTCTTGCATCCTCTTTTATTGATCGCGCTTATTACGAATCTATTCCGCATCGACTGGAAGTTGACGTTGGGAACAATGGTAGCGGTTCCTTTCATCGCGGCGATTTTGAAATCAATCTCTCGCAGTATGAGAAAATATATTCCACAGGAAAGAGACGCTTTGGAATATATGACTTCGACAATCAAGGAAAGCTTGGATGGGGTTCGTATCATTCAATCCTTCAACCTTGAAAAAGATATGGCTAAACGCCTTATCGATGATTCCAATAAATACTTGGACATTCGCAAGACTATTTACAAGCGCCAGGAAGCTGCGGGTCCTGCAACTGAATTTATCGCGACGATCATACTTTTAAGCGTTCTTCTTTACACAAGCTTTGAAGTGGCTGCCGGAAGAGCGACGCCGGGTACATTCATTGGATTTTTAACTTCATTGTTGATGATCAATCAGCCGATCAAGCGTGTGCAAGAGGCTTACGTTCGTATTCAAGAGGTTACAATCTCTGTACAGCGTATCTTCTCTATTATCGAAGATCCTTCAGAAGTTCCACAAAGCCCGTTGAATAAGCCTTTCCCAAAAAACTGGAAAAAAATCACTTACCGCAATGTCAGCTTCTCTTACGGTAAAGATATGATTCTTAAGAACATCAATCTTGAGATCAATCGCGGTGAAGTTGTCGCTCTTGTTGGCGCCAGCGGAAGCGGTAAATCCACAATCGTGAACTTGCTTGAGCGCTTCTTTGATGCGACTTCAGGTGAAATTTTGATCGACGATATTAATATCTTAGATTTGAACCTAAAAGATCTGCGTCGTAACGTGGCACTTGTCACTCAAGATGTATTCCTATTTAGCGACACGATCGAAAAGAATATCTGGGCGGGTGATTACAATAGAAACCGCGCCGATGTTTTAGCGATGGCAAAATTGGCTAACGCCCACGACTTCATTATGAAGATGCCTCAAGGTTATGAAAGCCGTGTGGGCGATCGCGGAAACCTTCTTTCTGGCGGAGAAAAACAGCGTATCAGCATTGCTCGTGCCATGTTTAAAGATGCTCCGTTGTTGATCTTAGATGAAGCTACCAGTGCTCTAGATACAGCGAGTGAGATCGAAGTACAAAAAGGCTTGGATCATTTGATGGAAGGCCGTACAGCCTTGGTGATTGCTCACCGTCTATCGACTATCCAAAAAGCTGACAAGATCGTCGTTTTGAAGAACGGTGAGATCGTCGAAGTTGGAAATCATACTCATCTTCTGGGCCAGCAGGGCGAATACTTCCGTTTTCACAGCCTGCAACACACATAAATCTCACTCTGAGACACGCGATCTGGCCTTTTGCCAGATTCGCACTCATTTTAGACAGTCCCACCTAAAGTTCGTCTACTTTCTTGACGATAAAAGATTTGACACTTTTTTCGTCACTGAACTGAAAGGAACGGATTTATGATTAATTGGGATGAGTTTGAACATATACATGTGATCAACAAGCTCAAACAGATTCTCAGCGCATGGTGGAACATTGACGTTGTCTTCACTGACGAGCGCGGTGCTTTGAAAGGTTATGACTCTGATAAAGTCACTTTCAACAATCCTGCTATCACAGCTCTTGTTAAAAAAGAAGCGGGTCAAGCTAGCATTGCTGAGCTAGTTACAAAATCTTTGGATGATCTTCGCACTTCACAAAATCGCTACAGCCTTCGCAAGTGGGACATGGTTGGTTTCGACACGGGTGTCTTCCCAATCATGATCGACAATGACTGTGTGGGTACTGTGGTTGCGATGGGTTTCTTCCGCGACTCAAACTTCACTTCTCGCTTGTCTGAGATTCGTGACCGTTTGGCAGCTTTCGGCTTGTCTGGCGAAGTTATCGAAAAATGTTTGGGCAAATTGAAATTCTTGGACGATCAAGAACGTGCCCACTTCAGCGAGCTTTGTGAACTGGTTGCTCAAGAGATCGTGACTCTTCACTTAGAGATTTCTTCTCGTGAAGACCGCATCAAAGAATTGAACAAAGAACTTGGCAATCGTTTTAAATACGACAACATGATTGGTAAATCAAAACCAATGCAATCACTGTATGCTCTTTTGGATAAAATCAAAGGCGCGGATTCTACAGTGCTTGTGCAAGGTGAAAACGGTACGGGTAAAGAGTTGATTGCAAAATCAATCCACTACAACTCAAACCGCAAAGACAAACCTTTCATCATCCAAAACTGTTCTGCATTCAATGACAACCTTTTGGAGTCAGAACTTTTCGGTCACGTTAAAGGATCGTTCACAGGCGCTCTTAAAGATAAAAAAGGTCTTTTCGAGATGGCTGACAAAGGAACATTCTTCCTGGATGAGATCGGTGATACTTCTCCACAAATGCAAGTAAAGCTTCTTCGCGTATTGCAAGAGGGAACATTCACTCCGGTGGGTGCGACTGAGCAAAGAAAAGTCGACGTGCGTATCGTTGCGGCAACAAACCGCAACTTAAAAGAGATGGTTGAACAAGGTACTTTCCGTGAAGACTTGTACTACCGCTTGAATGTTATCAACATCCGCGTTCCGCCTCTTCGTGAAAGAAAAGAAGATATTCCATTCCTAGTGGATTTCTTCTTGGGTAAAATCCACGATCAACAAGGCGGACCAAAACGTCAGATCACAAAACGTGCTTTGGAAAAACTGTATGATTATCCATGGCCAGGTAACGTGCGTGAATTGCAAAATGAAATCGAAAGACTTTGTGTTCTTTCCGGCGACGAAACAAAATTGATGGCAGAATTGCTTTCTCCAAAAGTTTTGGAAGCTGGCGAAAAGAACAAGGTTCAAGGTTCTCGTTTGCAAGGTAAGTTAAAAGATGCGTTGGAAGATCTAGAGCGCGAAATGATCCGTGAAGGTCTTCGCCGCACAGGTTGGAACAAATCCAAACTTGCTAAAGAATTGGGTATCAGCCGCGCTGGTCTTATCATGAAAGTTGAAAAATACGGTCTTGATAAACGTAAGCTTGCTCGCTAACTCTTGAAATTCTAAATGAATCAAAAAGGGCTCTGCTAAAAACAGAGTCCTTTTCTTTTCTGAAACGACAGTGACACTCCCCGCACCCACCCTAAATATTTTACTGGTATGATCGAAACTTAGCGGGTTTTAAGACCTCTTTTTGCCGCCATTTTTTTAATCACCTTGATAACTTAAGCCCACGAAATTACGGGCAAATCACCTGAGCGCCAAAACTTGGCACTAGTCTTGTATTAATGGATTTTGAGTGTAAGGGGTACGTGGGTATGCAGAACTCAACATTGGATAGCTCATTCGTAAATCGATTGAAGCAAATTCTCGCCAGCCGCTATGGGAAGGGTTTACAGGTTCGTCAGTTGATGGATCTGGCAGAGCTTAGTGCGGAAGATGTGTTCACGCGGGGGCGTGATCTTCACATTCCGATTCGTGTGAACGGATCTATCTTAGGAACAGCCGTTGTTCCTTCCGCCGATGATCTCAACGCAGAAAAGCGTCAAGGGGTGGCGCAGTTAGTACGCATGGTTTTAGAACCTGCGATGTACAAGTGGTACCTCGATCAAAAAGAGTCGAATCTTTTAGAACTCAGCAAAGCCAACCTGACTTTGGATAACGTGGCTTTGTTTGGCGAAGATCCTTTGCCATCTATTGATGAGATTTTAAGTGATACCGAATTAGACCTCAACGAAGGTCTAGCTACGGAACTGATTTCTCAGCTTATCCATCTTGAAGGTCGTTCTGAAAATACAAATAAGAAAGTCGCTCTTCAACTTCACGAAATCACGGGACGCTGGGCTTTTGTTCCTTTCAACGATATCAAAGGGCAGCTGCACTCTGCGCAAGACATTGCGAAAATGGGTGCGATGACAATCTTTGTAGAGAATGTTGAGAAGCTAAATGCGGCTGAACAAGAACTCTTGATGGATTACATCGCTGAAGAGCGCTCTTCAGAAGAGCCTCTATTAATTACGAGTTCCGCAGTCACTTTGGACGAGCTGACTCGCTCTGATTTGGCCTCAGATCTTGTCGACGAACTTTCCGTGAACTGTTTTGAAGTGGACCGTGCTCCTCTGACGACTCAGGGTCTTAAGGAAGTCCTGGAACTCTTTTTTATGAAAGATTCCACGATCGACGCCTAAAAGTTTAGTTCTTGATAATCATCTGAGTGTCTGTGAGAATTTTTCTTATGGTCACTCATGATGAATACTTAGTTCCATTTCTTTCTCGCTCGCTGCAAAGCGATTCCTATAAAGTCTTCTCTTTAGCTGGAGATGCTTCCAACCGTCGTTATTACCGCGTGGTTCTGGACAATCAATCATGGGTCCTCATGCGTTGGGAACCTTTTCAGCCCGACAACTATCCGTTCTTAAGCGTCCTAAATCATTTTGCTAAAAACGGAGTTCACGTACCTCAGGTTGTTTCCATGTCCCCTGAAGAGGGATTGGTTCTTCTGGAAGATCTAGGTGATCTCACTTTGGAAAGAAAGTTCTGGGAAAGCCAGCATCAAGAAGCCTCGATGGACTTTTATCAGATGGCCGTTGATGAGATCGTAAAGATTCATCACCCAGCAACTTTGAATAAATCGGACTGCACGGCTTTTAAAATCGAATTCAATACTGAGAAGTTCTTGTGGGAAATGAACTATGGTAAGGACAACCTTATCCATGGTGTTCTGAAGTTTTCATTCAACGAAAAGCTACAAAAAGAAATCTCTGATATCTTTTTAGATGTCTGCACGCGTTTGGATAAAGAGCCTAAGCGCATTGCTCATCGCGATTATCATTCTCGCAACCTGATGATTAAGTTGGATCAAATGAGCGTGATTGATTTCCAAGACGCACGCTTGGGCCCAATTCAATATGACCTTGTCAGCCTGATGCGCGATTCTTACGTCGACATGAACGACGAAATGGCGAATAAACTTATTAATTATTACTTGGACCAATCAAAGCAATATCTGCCTAAAGATTTCTCGCGCGAACATTTTGATCGCATCTATGAGCTTCAATCGATTCAACGTTGCTTCAAAGCTTGTGGAAGTTTCGCTAGCTTCTTCCACTTGCGCCAAGACCGCCGTTACTTGAAATATCTTTCAGGAACTCTTCGTCGTGTGATGAAAGCGATCAATGAATTCCCAGAATACAAAACATTTGCGGATGTCTTAATTGATTCTGGCGCATTGGAAAGAAAGTACGAATCACTATGAATGTGATGTTGCTCGCGGCGGGCGAAGGCACTCGTCTTCGCCCCTATACCACTATTTTACCTAAGCCCGCGATTCCGTTTCTAACGATTCCCTTGGCAGCTCACTCGTTAGGTTTTCTGCGAGAAATTAGTATTGAGAAGCTCGTGGTGAATACTTATCACCTGCCAAAGAAAATCCACGAACTTTTCCACAGACTTCCACACAAAGCAAAGAGCCTGCATTTTTCTAACGAAGTCGGAGCCATTCTTGGCAGTGGTGGTGGGTTGGGTAAAGCTCGCGAGCACTTTAAAGGTGGCGGCGACTTTATTATGATGAACGCAGATGAAGTCATTCTTCCGCAAGATTCGGGCGTTCTTAATAAAGCCATTTCTTTGCACTCCCAATCGAAAGCCATCGCGACATTGATGGTGATGGATCATCCAGGAGTTGGAACCCAGTTTGGCGGCGTCTGGACAGATGCTAACAACAACGTGTTAGGTTTTGGAAAGCAACCCATTCCCGGAAGCGTGAAGGCTTGGCACTTTGTAGGTGTTCAAATTCTTTCTGAAGAAGTATTTTCGTTTATTCCATTAGAGGGTGAATCCAACATTCTTTATGATGCTTTGACCGTCGCTATTCAGAAAGGTCACATCGTCAAAGTCTTTCCGTTTCAATGCAGTTGGTTTGAAACAGGAAATCCCGGGGACTTTCTGGAAGCCAGCCGAAAATGTTTTTCTTATTTGGCAGCGACGGAAGATTCTTTTCAAAAGAAAGCGTTAAACGCAAATATTCAAGACTATGCTCCAAAACCGGTTCATGTGACTTCTGAATTTGGCGGACAAAGAGTCATTTCTGAAGGTGCAAAGATTGATATCTCTTCAAAGATTCAAGGTCTTTTCTGTATTGGAAGTGGAAGCTCCGTCGCGTCGGGTTGTCAGTTAGAAAATGTGATTGTTGGCGACGGCGTTCAAGTCAGCGCCGGAACTCAGATCGCAAATACTTTGTTACTCGAGAGTATTTAAAATAAAAAAACGGTGCTTATTCAGAGCACCGTTTTTTTATTTTTGATTTTCTTCATTTATTTTTGCAGTGCTAATTCCGCATCCGTGAAGAAAGACTCTTGGCTTTCTTTCACTTTATATCTTCGAGTCATCATCAAGAAGATACTGTCAGCAGCGACACCGATCGGTTCACCGTTATAATTTTTCTGCATACCCGCAAGACTTGATGGATCACGATCTAAAGCACCACGACCGGCACCGTCAGCGCTCGCGTAAGCTCCGCCCCCTGTGCTGTCGTCTGTTGAATCCGAAGGCCCGGAGCCAGAAACACCTCCGCCACCGCCTTCTTCAAAGCCGTTCGCTGCCGTTTTAGAACCGATTTTTAGCTTTTCCATTTTCTCTGCGGCTTTTTTCTCGATGGCACCTGCTAGTGACATCAAACCATCAATTGCGCCGGAAGGAATTCCAGCTGCTGCCATAGACTCTTTGGAAGAGAAGTCAGAGAGTTTATAGGTTTTATCTCCGATCTTCGCCGTTCCTTTTTTGGCATCGATAATGCCCATGTTTTCAAGTTTCTTAATGTTGTTTGCCGCTGCGGCAGTGTGAGGATCCTTAGCCGTTTCACCTAGATCACTCGGATCATAAGTTCCACCGCCGGTGTTTAAATCTCCAAGACCATCCGTATCAAAGCCTGTTAGACCGGCCATATTTGCAGAATTACCGTGGGACTTACCTTGCTTCATAGAAAGAAGACCCAACATCACTTCCATCACACCTTTTGCAATTAAGGCGCTACAAGGAGATGGAGAACAAGCTGTACCCGCCTGAATATCGGCAGCTCCCATTGCGATAAACATACCGCCCGTAAGGAAAGACATGGCCTTACCATCGCTGTTTGAATCCTTGGTCTGGTCGGCAGAATTATTTACGGAAGGCTGTCCACCACCCGTTGTTTCAATACCGTTTGAAGCACCAGAGGTAGTTTTAGTTCCGGTACCTGGTCCCTTTTGCGTTGCCGCAGAGGGAGTTACAGTTGCCGCACCACCGAAGGCAAAATTCGACGAGAGCCCGACACTTAATGCACAGATGTATTTTAAGAATGTTTGAGTCATTCGTGCCCCCTAGTTATTTAACAGAGTGTTTTTATTATCGCGGTAGCGCTCTTTGACTTTTTCCCAGTTGGATTTACCACCCTGGCCAGTCACTTCGTTTTTCCAAGCTTGCTGTTGCCCTGCAACACCTTTGCTTGGATCTTTCGCTCCACCTGGAAGGTAGGCGCGATATTTATCTCCGCCGCCACCACCGAAGCTGCCGAAGCCACCGCCTCCGCCGCCACCACCAGTGCCGCCAAGAATATTTGCATCAAGACCTTTTGCTGCCGCCTCAGAAGGTTTATCGCCGCTGGCACTGATACCACCGCCGCCACCTAAACCTGCGCCACCGCCTGAAGGTGCGCCAGGCATACCACCACTGTCACCGCCGCTACCGCTTGCTCCACCTGTTGGTGAATCAAGACCTGGAATGCTTCCGCCGCCAAGACCGGCAACACTGCGGTCACCTGAGATATTTGATTTATCAGTCGAACCTGTTCCTACGCCACCCGCGACAGAACTTTCACCTGGCTTTTCGTAGTTGTTAGAACAACCCGGAGTTCTGGGATTTGCCAAACAAATACACTCTGGCAAATTTGCATTGGCAGCGACTTTACATTTTTCTTCAGTGGATGCTGTTGTGGTTGGAGTTGTACTACCACTTGTATCTTCGTCACACTTCTGACCTTGCTTCATTGAATTTGCAAGAGACATAATACCCGCTCCTGCTGAAGCTAAAAGCTGAGCGTACTTGCCAGTGCAAAGACTGACCTTTCCAGAGATCGAGCGTTTGTCACCCTTCTCTTGCTCTTGTTTCACATATTGCATGATATTTTTTAGGTCATTGTGATAAGAGGCTTTATACGATTCACATAATTGAGTTTGTCCAGGATTAGGGTTGGGAGCACACTGCGCACTTTTTTCTGCAGCCGCCGCATACTTTTGCATATCCTCTAAGCCTGAACGGGCTTTTACACACGAAACGCCGCAACCCGCTTTCATTACACCACAAGCAGATGTATAAGCAGTCAAACCCGCTTTTGCGATATCCATGGCTTTAGCAAAACCACTACAAGCATCGTTAACTGCCATCCCACCTAAAGTTGAAAGCAGAATGTTAATATTAGATGCGGTAGATGCAAGATCAGGACTGTACTCTTCAAGGCATACAGTTGAAGCACGAGAGTGATTGTTTAAACAGGATTGTCTCCATCCCGTGTACTGCTCAAAACCCTTTTTAATTTGCTCATATTGATCATTAACGAGGCCGCCCTGCTTGTAACCCTGAATATTGGCATTCAGGTTCTCCATCATACTTTTCATCTGGTTGCAGGTTTCTTTTTTGCCTTTACCGGCTAAGTCTTTATCTGGAGTTGAACCTGTAACACCACCTGAGGTGACCCCGGATCCAGCCGGTGCCGCATTTGCTTTATCATCATCGGTGTCAGCGCAAGGGTCACCGCCGCCACCACCTGCACTTGCTTCAGCAGGCTTAGCTGCTGCTGCTTCATTTTTTGCAAAAGTCGGGTGACCTGCAACTACGCCTGGAGCATCCCAAAGCTCTGCTGCAAAAGAATGAGGAGTATAGAGACTCATCGAGCCCAATAATATATAGGTGATAAATAGACTTTTCATGAGATTCCCCTATGTCTCACTTTTCGGACAAAGGTCTACCGTTCTTGAGTATTTTCTTGGCGTATCAGAATGAGACGCTCTAGCTAAATTTATTTAGAATTCGTCGTCGCCAGGAGGCGGATTTAACAAGGGTCCTGCACCTGCGGCTTCACCGCCCAGCTTTAGATCTGCTGAACGCAAATAGTCTGAAGAGACCATTTTAACGGCGTATCCCGTCGTCCCACCAATAATACAGTTGCCCGGAGTGGGTGGATTCGGAGAATTATTATCAGCACCTTTAGGAAGATCCGTGCACTTTCCGAACTTATTTGTATCCAACGAGTAATTATTCAACCCTACAGGAGCCCACGAAGTCAGAACATGCTTCCAATCACTGAGCGTAAATGTGAATTGATCTTTCACTAGGCCCCTAGTGTTCACGAGGTCTCCGGGGTCATTGATAACCTGAAACTGATCCTTAACACTAAACTTCTCATAGTCGTAGGAGCCCTGCTTGTATCCTCTGCGATATCCAAGATCGGGTCGCAAATCTTGGCTACTGCTGAAAGCAGTTCCTGGGCCTGCGAAGAAACCATTTTTTAAACGGAGATAATAGTTATGATAAAAATCCGGCTCTATCGAATAGTAAGCGGTATCAAAAGTGTCTGGAAGAATCGCGGCCATTTCCAAAATTCTCATCGGTGACGGACGGTTCGCGACTCTATCAAAGGCCATCACGTCACCAGATCCGCCTCTATTGATAAAATCAAATGGAAGATCATCCCAGTGAGCAAAGTTAGGAGCGTCCACACCGTCATAAACAGAGTTACCACTCGAATCGTCACTCGGAGCCGTACCGTTTCTCCAGCCTGAATCCAATTCGTAGATGGCTTTACCATAATGACCAAGCATTTTATAAGTTTTAAGGCCAAACTTATCGCCCACAAAACGACTGAAGTTCGCTGCACGAGTTTCAACACCTTCAGAACTTTCACTGATAGTTGAAAGAGCCGCCGTGTCTGTCACACGAGGAGCCATATTCGGGTCCGTTTTATCGTTAGGATTTCCCTCTGACCAACGTGAACCCCGATTCCAATTTTTGTAATACCACGGACCGACTCGGCCCCCGAACGGTTTATAGAAAGCGCGCGCTTTTAGCGTGATAGCACCTAAAGGAGAAAAAGGAATTTTAGGCTGAGTCGTCGCCGACACGCCTGTATAGGCCATACACCAAGGGTTCTTTTCAACACCGATTGAAAAGTTGAAATTGTCATTCAGGTCAGTACGATACCCGATCCACTCTGCCATCTTATCAATAGAGCCACTCATCTCGGTGTTTCCTTTGTGGTGGGGGAAACTATACGGATTGTTAGAATGCTCTTTAGCTACGATTTTAATTTCGTTATTCACACCACAAATGGTGTCGATGTATCGAAAGCCGGGATAAATGCGAATAGGCGTTAACCACTTCGCGGGTGCTCCATCTGCTAAGCCTTCGGCATTGCACTCGCCGGAGCCTAAAGAGTTGAACATATCCATACGGACTGTAGAACGATTCGCCGCCGTCAAATTATTTGCCAACGTTTTTTCAACACCCGTCTTTACGCTTTGTCCATCAATATCATAGAAGTCCGACTTCGTCCCACTTGTCGCTCTAGAAAGATGCTTGATAGCTTCCATACGGTTGTTCTGATCCAGATTGTAACCGACCACGAACTTCGCCAGCATCAAATAGTTATAGGAACCAAAGTACATGCAACGTTGAATCGCATTATTTTTTAAGACGTTACTGGCATTGTTAATCTGTCGCGAGAAAGCTTGGTGGCCCGCGATAACGCCAGGAGCGTCCCACAGGCGAGTCGATCTCATCGAAGCCATGTTACGGCAAGTATTCTCTCCCGGTGGCATCGGCTTAAACGGAATATAGGTAATACAAAATGGTGGTGCTATTTGATAATCACGAGCGATCGGATTCGTCGTATTGACAATATCATCAAGCATTCCCGATTTTAGCTGTCGAGTTGTTTTATCGTAGGGATGCTGATACCACTCCCCCGCACTGCCCAGCATACGATAGCGCCAAGCTAGAAGTTTCCAGCTTTGACGAATCTGATAATTCATGTGCGCTATCGAGTTCATGTTCTCTGCTTGTTTTGAAGCTGCGTAGTAGGCAGCAAGATCCACAGAGTTTTGCAGATTGATTTTGTGATGAACTAAAAGGCCCACGTTGATGACCATCGCGAAGAATAAAAACAGAATTTGAAAGATCAACGCGACGAAAAGTGCGACCTGACCTTTGCGGTTTTTTAAATTCTGATTAAAAGTGCTTCGTCTGTTCAACATTGTGTTTAAACATTGTCTCTTAGTCGGCGTCTCGAAGCAATAACTCGACCTCTAAAACTTTGACTTGTTCTATAGTGAGATGACAGACTTTTGGACATAGTTCTATGGAGGGAACTCGACGATGGTCCGATCCATTCTCCTTGCCGTTGCGGTGTCCGTTTTTTCTTTAGCGGCACGAGCAGAAATTCTGTTTGAAGGTTACTCGAAAATTCTTTCGAACGATCAGCATATTGGGTATGTGATCAGCCGTTACGAGTTCGACGCTAAAAAGAAGCACTTTATTTCTACCTATTTCCTGAAAACAGGAAAAGGACCGACAGAAGTCACTGAAAGTTTGAAGGCCGTAGCGGACTCCGAACTAGCACCTATTTCTTACGAGTACACAAATCTTGCCGGCAAAGAAAGTAAGACTATTGATGCCAAGTTCAAGAACGGCACGATGAGCGGAGTCATCCTTTCCGGAGGAAAAACCCAGCGAATTGAAAAGAAAATTCCCAAAGGAACCTTTCTTTCCACTTTCCTGGTCTATTTGATGTTAAAAAGTAAAGAAGGTCTTCGTTCGGAAACCAACTATGAGTACCAAGCCATTGCCGAAGAGGACGCCGCGATCACTAAAGGACAAGCTTTGGTTGGCAAAGAAGAAACTTTTAATGGATTTAAAGTATTTAAAATCCTGAACACGTTTAAGGACATGAAGTTTCTAAGCTATGTGAATGACCGTGGAGAAGTTCTGGGAACAAACGCTATGGGACAAGGGATCACTACAGAGTTAGTTGCGAATCCTTCTGAGGCCACAGCAAATCTTCCTTACAGCGCCACATTATTAAAAACTTTGTTTGGCAATGTACCGGTGGGTCAGGCTAATGTTGTTTATAGATCCTTGAAGCTCAAAGAGGCTGAAGCCAACGCGCCAGCTCCTTCCAAACAAATGGGTGTTCCTCAGGGACAAGGAATTATTATTAAGGCTCAGCCCGAGAAAGCGGAAAATAAAGGAAACTAGTTCATGAGCAGCATCAGTCATATCATTGGTCAGCACTTTTTTATTGGAATCTCCGGACATGCTCTGACTGCAGAAGAAAAAAAGTTTATCGTCGAGAACAATATTGGTGGCGTGTGCCTTTTCGGGCGAAACGTAGCAGAACCAAAACAAGTTCGTGAACTCTGTGCCGAGATTCAATCTTTGCGTCACCAGCAAGCCGAAAAAGCACCGTTATTCATCGGCATTGATATGGAAGGTGGACGCGTTCACCGTCTGAAGTCACCTTTCACAGTTTGGCCTCCCCTTCGTAAGCTAGGTGATCTTGATGCGCCCACCGTTTCTTTTCATTTCGCCAACCGCATGGGTCAAGAAATGAAGGCCGTCGGCATTAATTTAGACTTCGCCCCGTGTGTAGATATCTTCACAAACCAAGCAAACACCGTCATCGGAGACCGCTCTATCAGCAGTGATCCTGAGCTCGTGGCAAAACATGCTTCCGCTTTGGTGCGTGGCTATATCAAATCTGAGATTATCACTTGCGCAAAACATTTCCCAGGTCATGGCAACACGATCGTGGACAGCCATGAAGATCTCCCGGTAGAAAATTTAGACCTAGAAAGATTAGAGGCTTGCGAACTTATTCCATTCAGAAAAAGCTTCAAAGCCCGCGTCGACATGGTGATGACTTCGCATATTAAGTTCCCAAAAATTGATCCAGATTGGCCCGTGACTTTGTCTGAAACTTTCATTCAAAAAATCATTCGTGATGAGTGCCGATATAGAGGTTTGATCATCACTGATGACTTAGGCATGAAGGCCATGACGAAGCACTATGGAATCACTGAGGTTCCAGTGCGTGCTTTACAAGCTGGTGTCGACTTACTTCTTTATTGCAATGACCCAGAAGTTCCTCCTCAAGCTTACGAAGCCGTGCTAGAAGCGACAGCTCAAGGTTCTTTATCTAAGGAACGTCTTGAGGATAGTTATCGTCGTATTATGGATTTGAAAAAAACCAAAATCCCAAATCCAGAACCTTTGCCACTTAACGAAGTGGTGAACATCGTAGGACACCCAGACCATCTTAAAATTGCAAAAGCGATCGCAAATGGCCAGGTTCCTGACGGACTTCTTCCTGAATAAATACTGCTGCTAAAACACAGGCGTCCTTCCTTAGGACGTTTTCTTTGACGATGTTACGCTTAATGAATGGATCTTATTCGCGTAACACCCGAAGGACTTTATTGTGATTTAGGCGAGTTCTATATAGACCCCTGGCGCCCTGTGCGCCATGCACTGATTACGCATGCACATTCCGATCATGCTCGCTGGGGCTCAAAGATCTATTACGCTCCGGAACGAGGCCTCGCTTTACTCAAATCCAGATTGGGTGAAGGTCTGCACGTCGCTGGAAAAAAATGGGGAGAAAAGTTTCGCATGGGCTCTGTCTGGGTGAGCTTCCATCCGGCGGGACACATCTTAGGCTCTGCTCAAGTGCGCATAGAATACAAAGATCATGTTTGGGTCGCTTCCGGGGATTATAAACGAACACCTGATCCCTCTTGCGATGCTTTCGAAGTACAACAATGTGACACTTTTATTTCTGAAGCCACTTTCGCCTTACCCGTTTATAAATGGGATCAAGGAGAAGTCACCGCAAAGAAAATCTATAACTGGTGGCAAGCGGATCTAGATCGTCCGACACTGATTTTTTGTTATGCCTTAGGAAAGGCGCAAAGAATTCTGGCGGAACTTAAAAGATTCACCGATCAACCCGTCTATCTTCACGGTGCGGTGGAAGGTCTGACTCAGATTTATCGGGATGCCGGAATCGATATGCTGCCGACACTTTCGGTTATGTCTAAAGAAAAAGGATATAACTTCAAAGGGGATCTTATCATTGCGCCGCCCTCGGCACATCGTTCACCTTGGATGAAAAGATTTAAAGAACCACAAACCGCATTCCTGTCTGGATGGATGCAAGTGCGTGGAACGCGCAGAAGAAAAGGGTACGAAAAAGGTTTTGCGCTTTCTGATCACGCTGACTGGAATGAACTCAATCAAACAATTGAAGAAACCGGAGCATCAGATATCTTCCTAACTCATGGAAGAACCGACGTCCTTGCACGCTACCTAGAAGAAAAAGGTAAGAGCGTTCGCTTCTTCGAAACACAATTCACCGCCGAAGAGGAGGCTTCATGAAAGCTTTCGCGCAACTTTACGATGAATTGGACTCAACGACTTCGACGAACGAAAAAGTTTCTGCTCTTAAAAAATATTTCGAAAAGGCCAAAGCGGATGATGCGATGTGGGCCATTCTGGTTCTTACCGGAA
The DNA here is from genome assembly GCF_001592755.1 of Bdellovibrio bacteriovorus. Classification (NCBI taxonomy): domain Bacteria; kingdom Pseudomonadati; phylum Bdellovibrionota; class Bdellovibrionia; order Bdellovibrionales; family Pseudobdellovibrionaceae; genus Bdellovibrio; species Bdellovibrio bacteriovorus. The sequence goes on from NZ_LUKF01000001.1 coordinate 418,322, forward strand.
AAATTTCAAAACGTGTTCTGACTTCGCGAGATTTAAGAAATCTTTTTCTACAAGCCACGCGGTACCCTGAATGGCTTTATGATGAAAGTTACCATCACGTGGGGGATACTGCCGAAACATTAAGTTTGTTGGCTCATTCGCTCAACCTGTGCAGAGAAGAATCGTCTTCAAAGGAAAAATCCTTAACCAAGTGGCTAGAAAAAGAAATTCCGAATTTAGCGGCACTCAAAGACGATCCGGCGCAAACAGAAAAACTGCTGGAATGGTGGCAAGATCTAACCTACCAAGAAGTTTTCATTCTAAATAAACTTATCACTGGCGCTTTTCGAGTCGGTGTCAGTGACAAGCTTGTGATCCGTTCCATAGCCGAAGTATATTCCCTACCTACGGATCAAGTAGCGCATCGACTGACCGGTGATATAAAACCGGGAAAGGACACGTTTGCGCAGTTGATTTCTGCAGAACCCACCGAATTAAACTTTTCTCAACCTTATCCGTTTTGTTTGGCGCACGCATGGAGTGATCGAAGTGAGAGCTCATACAATGCTGAAGATTGGTGTTTAGAATGGAAATATGATGGCATCCGCGCTCAAGTCATTCGTCGCGAAGACAAATTGTGGATCTGGTCGCGAGGTGAAGAGCAAATCACCCACACTTTTCCCGACGTCGCCTTGGAACTACAAAAGCTTGAGCCAGGAACAGTTCTTGATGGAGAAATACTTGTCTTTGCCGAAGGGCGCATCATGCCTTTTCAGGATTTACAAAAAAGACTGGGACGAAAAAAAGTCAGTCCTACTTTGTTGAAAGAAAAACCAGCTGGTTACATCGTTTATGACTGCCTTGAATATGAGGGCGTGGATCTTAGGAATCGCCCCCTAAAAGAAAGAAAAGAATTCATAAAAAAAGCCTTGGCCAAAATCAATCATCCGAATATTCGCATATCTTCCGTACTGCACGCAGAAGACGTATCGGCCTTAGATCAGCTGCGCGCCAATGCCCGAGAAAACGATGCTGAAGGTTTGATGATTAAGCATTGGAACGGCTCTTACACTGTAGGAAGAAAAACAGGAAACTGGTGGAAGTACAAAGTGGATCCTTTGACTTTGGATGCAGTCTTGCTTTACGCCCAAGCAGGAACAGGCCGCAGATCCAATCTTTACACGGACTATACTTTCGCACTTTGGAATGAACAACATGAACTCACTCCCTTCGCCAAAGCATACTCTGGATTAGATCAAACCGAGATTGATGAATTGGATAACTGGATTCGTCGACATACCGTTGAAAAATTCGGGCCCGTACGATCTGTCCAACCGTTTCATGTTTTTGAGATTGCTTTCGAAGGAATATCCGAATCCACTCGGCATAAATCTGGTTTAGCGGTGCGCTTTCCGCGTATCTTAAGATGGCGTAAAGATAAAAAGCCAGATGATGCCGACACACTAAAAACAGCGCGAGAACTTTTAGATGCGGCAGGAAGATCATGAAGGAACTAAAACCCATCAATGATTTTTTTAAAAACCGCAAATGGAAGCCTTTTCCCTTTCAGGTGCAAGCCTGGGAAGCCTTCTTAAAAGGGGAATCGGGACTTTTGCACATTCCTACAGGTTCCGGAAAAACTTACGCCGCCACCATGGGGCCCTTCGCAAAATTTTTAAACAAACCGCGCAAAGGTTTAAAGGCACTCTATATCACACCGCTTCGCGCTCTCACTCGCGATTTAGAACTTGCGCTATTAGAACCCATTCAACAAGAGCAATGGCCCTTGAAAATTGCTTCACGAACCGGGGACACCTCCCTCTCTTTAAAGAAAAAACAATTGCGAGATCCTTCGGATTTAATGCTGACCACACCCGAATCCCTGGCGGTACTTATTTCTCAGCTGGATGCCGAAGAAATTCTGAAGAACGTCGAAGTCGTCATCCTGGATGAGTGGCATGAACTAATGTCCAGCAAACGTGGAAGTCTTATTGAACTCTCACTTTCATATCTAAGAAGTCTGAACCCAGAAGTTCAGACGTGGGCCATGTCGGCTTCAATTTCCAATCTTAGTGAAGCGGCCCAAGTTGCCGTCGGCCGCGGACAAGAGCCCGTCATCATTTCTGGAGGCTCTGATCGCAACTTAGATTTAGATACGCTTTTGCCTAAAAAAATCGACCGCTTTCCGTGGGCAGGGCACTTGGGTTTAAGTTTGAAAGAATCTCTTTTAGAGGAGCTTGATCCCGATGTTTCGACTCTGATTTTTACAAACACTCGCTCACAAGCGGAAAAGTGGTTTGAAACAATTCTTTCCATGAAACCCGAAATGGAGCCTTTAATGGCTTTGCACCACAGCTCTTTAGAAAGAGAAGAGCGCGAGGCCGTTGAAGAAGGCATTAAAGAAGGAATTTTAAAGTGGGTGATCTGTACTTCGTCCTTAGACCTGGGCGTCGACTTCCAACCCGTTGAACGCGTCGTACAGATCGGAAGTCCCAAGATGGTCGCTCGCATGATTCAAAGAGCGGGTCGCTCTGCACACCGGCCCGGGGGAAAAAGTCGACTTCTTTTTGTTCCTACGAACTCTTGGGAAATTCTTGAATTAGAAGCGGTAAAAAAAGCCCTGAAAGACAAGCGCATTGAACCAAGAAGGCCTTTAAAGAAACCAATCGACGTTTTGTTGCAACATATGATGACTCTGGCATGCGGACCCGGACTTAGACTAGATGAACTCTGGCTGTCATTGAAAGAAACCTATTCTTTCTCGGACATCACACCTGAGGAACTCAACTGGTGTCGCCAGTTTCTTACGAAAGGCGGCGAAACACTTCAGTCCTATCAGCAGTTTCATAAACTTGTTTACGAGGAAGAGACCGGCAAATACCGGCCCGCAAATTCTCGCGTCGCAAGCCACCACCGAATGAGTATTGGAACTATTGTCTCTAGAGAGTCCGTAAGAGTCTCATACACCAATAGATCGCGCATCGGATCTGTCGAGGAAAATTTTATTTCTAAACTCAAAAAAGGCGACGTCTTTCAGTTTGCCGGCAAAAAACTCGAGTTCGTCTTACTGAAAGACATGACGGCGTATGTGAAAGCCAGTAAGGCGACAACAAATGTCATTCCTTCTTGGGATGGAGGACGCTTTCCAATTTCAGAAACTTTGGGCCAAGCTCTTCGCGAAGTTTTAACGATGAAGCATCCCGGTTTAGATCGCTTATTACAACCCTTGTTAGGAACACAAAAAGATCTATCGATTCTTCCAGACGCAGATACCTTTCTAATTGAACATTGGCATTCAAAAGAAGGGGAACATCTTTTCGTTTATCCTTTCGAAGGAAAATCCGTACATGAAGGTCTGGCGCAACTTTGGGGATATAGATTCGCGCAAAGAAAACCCACGACGTTTTCTTTTTCAGTGAACGACTATGGATTTGAAATTGTCGGCCCTGTTGATTATGGATTCCAAGATCTATTCGATGATGATTTTTATAGTGAAGATCAACTCATCGAAGAAATTGGCCAGTCTCTTCAGATTGGACAGTTGTCTCAGCGACAATTTCGAGAAATCGCGCAAATCGCAGGTCTTGTCTTTACGGGATTTCCGGGCTCTCCAAAAACAGGAAGACAGCTTCAGATCAGCTCGTCCCTTCTGTATGAAGTATTTAAAAAACACGAGCCGAACAATCTTCTTATTAAGCAAAGCCTGGACGAAGTACTTTCAAATTCGTTAGAAAGCAGCCGGATTAAGAAAACTTTGCGGCGACTACAATCGATGAAAACAGTATGGGTGCGCTTAGAGTCTCCGTCACCTCTCGCATTTCCGTTGATTGTGGAAAATCTGGCAATCGGAAAGTTATCGAACGAAAGTCTTGAAGCAAAAATTGCGCGACTAAAAAAATCCTGGGAAAAGAAAAATGAAGATTCAACTCACGAACGAAGAAATTGAGCTTCTTCCAGAGAAAGCGTTTCACTGGCACAAAGAAAGACTTTTAGGACTTTCAGATATCCACATTGGTAAAGCCGAAAGTTACCAGCACGCGGGCGTACCTTTACCATCCGGTGCCCACCGTGAAGACTTAGAAAAAATGACTTTCTTGATTGAAAAACATCGCATTGAAAAAGTCGTTATTCTGGGTGATTGGATTCACACTCAACACAGTATTAGCGAACTTGTTTTTAGAGATCTTCACAGATTTTTCCACAGGCACAGCCATGTGCATTGGACACTGCTTCTTGGTAATCACGAAGGAAATGCCTTTGAGCTTTTAAAAGAGTTCCCCTTCCACATAGTGAGTGAGGATTTGGAATATCCACCCTTTCTTTTTACGCACGGGCATAAATATCGAAGCTCTGCCTTCTTTCAAATTCAAGGGCACACTCACCCGCTTGTCTCGATTCATGAAGGTCCTTTACGAATGAAACTTCCCTGCTTTCACCTTGAAAAAGAGTGTCTGACTATTCCTGCCTTCGGTAGCCTTACTGGAGGCTACGTCATTCGTCCTAAAAAGTCAGACCGCATTTTTGCTGTTGCCGAAAATGAAATTTTTGAAGTACGGACGAGACCTTAGAAAGAGTCAGCATTGCTTGTAGGCAAGGAAATGCATCTTCTCCGCCACACCTTTATTAAAGGAGTAGTCTTTGAAGCTGAGGGGGTGCTTCATGAAACTCAAAGATTTCAAACCAAAACCACTCAACCAACAGACCATCGTTATTACGGGTGCGACGAGCGGTATCGGTCTTGCGACTGCCGAAATGGCTGCTAAACGCGGCGCTCGTGTCGCCCTTTCATCACGCAACACAGATGATCTAGAGAAAATCTGTCGTCGACTGCAAGAACAGGGTTACAACGTTATCGGAGTTAAGGCCGACGTTCGCAGAATCGAAGAATTAAAAGAACTGTGTGAACAAACGAAGATGGCCTTCGGTTCAATCGACACATGGATTAACAATGCAGGTGGATCTATCTACGGACCTCTTTTAGAAATCCCGGAACGAGAAGAGCGAGAACTCTTTGAGATGAATTTCTGGGGTGTTCGTCACGGCTGTCACGTCGCGGTTGAAGCCCTCAAGGAAAATGGTGGCGTGCTTATCAATCTTGGCAGCGAAGTTTCCCTAAGATCTATTCCCCTTCAAGGTATGTATTCCGCAAGTAAACATGCGGTGAAAGCTTATACCGATGCTTTACGGATGGAATTAGAGCACGATGAAATTCCGATTCAAGTTTGCTTGGTACGACCAACGGCAATTGATACCCCATTCCCCGATCATGCAATAAATCATTTGAAATCCGGCGAGCCTTCATTGCCCGATCCTGTTTATCATCCCGATTATGCAGCAGAAGCTATTTTGAAATGCTGTGAAAAGCCTGAGCGAGATGTGTGGGTCGGAGCTCCATCTAAGATCCGAGCCATCATGGAATTTATGGCTCCCGAAATGGCCGATAAGATGATGGAAAAATCTGCATTCAAAGATCAATCCCAAGGAACCTCTGTTCCGCACAGTGCAGAGAACGAAGGTCTTTTTGCAGCTCCCGTGCAAGAGGGGGAAATTCAAGGACACCATAAAAAGAAAATCAAAGCGACTGACGAGATGAAGAAACCCCATATCTCGGATCCTCGCCCCTCGCACCACTGATCCTAATTTGGGCCCTCTCTACGAGGGCCTGACAATCGCCCGTACAGCCCTGAAAAATATTCCTGCTGGGACCTCTCCAGGTGGCACTGGATAGTTCTGAGGTGGCCTGGGAATTGATAGTGCACTCCTTGATAGGACAGGAGTTTTTATGGGTTTTAACTTTGATAATGATAAGTCAAAAAAGGCTGATGATCAGCTAAGTCTCTTTGACTTTCAAATGCCGAAGGCGGACTTCGCAAATGAAACTCCGAAAACATCTCGCAGCGAAAATACGGCTGTCGACTTCGACATGTGGATGCTCGCACATAAAGAGCCTGAAGTTAGCAAAACACCGAAGTTCGTGACTTTGTCTGCGGCCGTTCACGCCGCTGCGATCTTAGCCATCGCCGTGATGACAGTACCACTTGTTGAAACCGCAAAAACAGAAACCATCACAATTGAAATTGAAGACGTTCCAACTCCGGTGATGAAAGCTCCTCGTGGGGCGCGTGTTCCTCCTACTCAAGGCGGAACTCCAGTTCATCAAGACACTCCCCGTGTTGAAAAAATGGAAGAGGCTGGAAGCCCCGGTGATATCGTCGTTGCAAAACCGGCAGCTCCCGCTAAAGCAAAAGCAGCCGCAAAATCCGTTGCTAAATCTTTACCCGCAAAAGCTCCAAAAGCGGCTCGCAGCATCGCACCTAAGACAACCTTCAAAGCTGTCCCAATGACAATCGATGATATTGAAGCTCCGGAGCTAGATCAGGGTGAATTATCAAAAGCCGCTGTCGCTTCAAACCTTAACGAAGACTTCAACGAAGATTTCGAAAACATCGACCGTTCGCAAAGATCTGCAATCGAAGGCGAAAAGCGTTCTATGGAAGCTATGGCGGCGGCACTGGCAGCAGAGCAGGATGAAGACCTTAACGCTTTAGCGGATGCAAATCAGGAAGAGGCCGATCGTTTGGCGGCAGCTCAAAATTCTTTGCGTGAACGAAATGCAAAATCGATCGCTTCGGCTTTGGCAGCTGAAAGAGCGGCAGCAGCAGCGGCCGCTGCCAAACAAGCCGCAGCTCGCGAAGCAGCCGCAAAAAAAGGTGGACTTGGTGGTAATGGCAACGGCCTTGGAATGAAAGATGGCGAAGGTGCTGGGAACTCGGGTTCAAAAGGACCGGGCACACAGCTTTCAGGAATGCCATCGGGTGTTCGTAGTCTTGATCAACTTCGTCAAATGCCAGGCAACCCAAGACCTCAATACGATCGTGAAGAACGTCGTCGCGGTGACCAAGGCGAAATTGCTTTCGTCGCTTATATCAATAAGCAAGGTTACGTTTCCCAATTCAAAATGTTGAAATCGACAGGATTTAGAAACCTAGATTCGAAAACCTTAGCGGCATTGAAAAAATGGCGCTTTTATCCGGGCCAAGAAGGTTGGGTTGAGCTTCCATTCCGCTGGGACCTTAAAGGCGGAGTTCAGGAAGACGGTGGTCTGCTTCGTCGAAGCGTAAGCCGCAGATAAGATTTGATCTTAGAACGAAAAAAAGGGCCTTGAAAGGGCCCTTTTTCTTTTTCCGCAGTCGACAGAAAAACGAAAAGCCCTTTGGAGTTCCCGCAGGGCTTAAATCTAACTACTTGAAATAACTAAGCAACTAGTCTTTGAAAAGAGCTTTAGCTGATTTTGTCGTACCTTTAGTGCGAACAGAAGCTTTACGCTTTTTGCCGCTTGTCGTTTTTTTCTTTTCGCGAATGTACTCAGTACGTTTTGTTTTAGAAGCCATGGTATCTCCTGCGTTTTTAACGGAACGAGTTAATTATCAAAACGGAATCTCCAAGTCAACCGAATGGCGATAATCTCCCGAGAATTTCTGATTTCCTTGATAAGCATAGCTTAAAGCGAATCTAGGGCCTTTAAAACCAAATCCGGCCGTTAAAAGCTCTCTTTCGTCGTCCGTATCGTTAGAATAACCAATGCGGGTAATTAGAAAGCGGTTCACGTAAGTCTCAAGCCCGGCGCCAAAAACAGACTCTGACGTAGCATCCACGCGGAACCTCATAGCCTCTTTGTAGATATAGTTGAAACCTCCGCCCACAGAGGTTTTTTGGCGAATGTTTTCTGGCGCGTCTTTGTTTTCACCGAACACATTATAAACCACCAAACCCCACCCGATATTGGATTTCGGCGTGTACATCATTCCGATGTCGGCATTGGGCTGACGGTAGGAAGATTCTGGGAGTTTTTGTTCGATGTAGTGCCCTGTGATTCCGAAAGCCCATTTGTCGACGATGAATTCTGCAAGCGACAACATGATATCACTTTGTTTCAGTTCACCTTGTGCAACGTCAGAGGTTCTTTGCACGTAGCCTAATGTTGCAGGGAACATACTCTCTTCCGTATTGTCACTTAACGTGATTGCAAATTCGTCTTCAGCACCCGAAGCAAAGAAGTAATGTCCTCTAAGATGCACTTGGGATGCGGGATTCAAGAAAGTAGAATCACCGGCTTCTACCGTCGCACGTCCAGTTCCTCCCGTTGCTGCGGAAATTGATGAATTATAAACTTGGGCTGCGGCCAGGTTCGCGATAAGCTGGACAAGCAAGAAAACAGAAAGTTTTTTTAAGCTCAAAGGATGGGGCAACATGATTTTTCACCTCGCAAGCATCGTGAGTGCGTTCGTTTTAGCATTCACATCCTATCAATCGGTCCAGGCTGCCGCCAACACATTTACTGCAAAACCTGTTCGTCTTGGCGACAACTTACTTTCAATTCTTCGTCAAAACGGATTTTCTGAAAAAGAGCGCGAGCAAGTTCTTGCTTCACACAAAGGACTGCGCCACCTTTTCCTAACCTTAGATACGAAATACTTAGTGCGCCGTACGGCGGGCGAAACTGAGTTGCGCATGTTCGACTCGCAAACTTCAGATGCCTTTCGTATTCTAAAATCAGGCAAGAAAGTGACGGCTCTTCCCTACAATCCAGAGTATAAAACTTCTTTGATTCGCATTGACGGCCGCGTGTACGGTTCTTTGCTGGGAAGTATCTTAGCGAAAATCAATTCCAACTGGGTGGCGACCCGCTTTATGGACGCTTATGTTTTTGATATGGAAAACTCACGCGACGTGGCCCGCGGTGCGCGTTTTTGGTTTACAGTTGAAAAGAAATTTGAAGCCGGTCAGTTTGTAAAATATGGAGAAGTTCTGCAGACTTCGCTAGAGATTGATGGCGCCCCAGTTCAAAAAAAGTTTGTTCGTTATAAAGACGGCGGGGTTTTCTTCAATGCCCAAGATCTTTTGGAAGATCGCCCTTTTTATGCCCCTGTTGAGTACATCAAAGTTGCAAGTCGCTTTAAACCCAATCGCCTTCACCCGATTACGAAACGTCTTCAACCTCACTTGGGGATTGATTTTGAACTTCCGGTGGGTGAACCGATCTTTGCGCCACGCAAAGGTATCGTGGTTCGCTACGGTCACAATCGCGCCGCTGGAAATTATATAATTCTTTTGCACTCAAACGGCATGGAGACGGCTTACAATCATCTTCATCGCATTGATAAGCGCATTCGTCGTGGCTTGTCGGTAAAGGCTGGCGAAAGAATCGGAGAGGTCGGTTGCACTGGGTACTGCACGCGTGCTCACTTGCACTTCGCAGTAAAGAAAAAGGGCCGAATGGTCGACCCTGTGAAATACATTAAACCTTTTCCACCCCAAATGGAGCAGCTGTTAGAAGCGCGCGTTGCTAGTAACTAGTCACGCGTACACACAGTTACGTAGTGCATGCACTTACTGCTGGGAATAGCACCACTGTAAGTGCCGTTGGTTCTGAAGCACTCTTTTGTCGTATCGTACTCAACTTCCGCAAAGCCTTTAGCCGCCATGTTTTCTTCTTTGTAGCAAGACGTGGCTCCCTTAGGAACTACACAACGGTAAGAGACGTTCACATCCCATTGGTCCGCGCGAAGATGACGGCGCATGACTGCTAGTTCATCCCTAATTGCCTTTACGGAAAGATCGTTAAATGAATGCTCTGGGCAATACGAAGCACGGTCTTCTTTACGAACCACGCGATAGGCGCGGCTGCAATTCCAGTTCTTCGCACCAACACCCGAACCAGAAAGATCTGTTTCCAAAACAGAAGCTAGGACGCGATTTGGATTTCCCGAGTGAACACCCGCAGCCGAAGAGCCCGGCACGAATGCCAATGAATAACCCTTACCGTAAGCAGATTTCACTGGATAAGCATCTGTCGCTGCACGCACTTTATAAATTTCGGCGTTGTCTGCCATGTAAGTTAAAGCGAGCACACCTGAAGACATGAAAATATTGCGGTACTCTTCCGCCAATTCTTCGCTCGTGTTGAAGTTCAAAGCCGCTTCCATAACACGCGCTTCTGGAGAGAATGGGAAATAGTTCGCCGTCACTCCTTTAGTGCCGTAAGCATCCATCACCAAGCTGTCTGTCAAATTTCCTACTAAAGGAACGATGTCAGTCCACAAAACAACGTTGTTTGTTGCTGTGTAAACATCCGTCAGACTGTTTTTCACACGGATCGCCATATTCGCCACAGCACCGTTGTTTGCTGGAGAATCCGCCAAATATTCTTTGTACTGATTTTCAGTCAAAGTAGGTTCTGGATAAACGGGTTTAAAGTTTTGATCTGCGTAATTAAAAAACTCATCCTTAATTTTGATACCACCGGAAGTAAACGCACCGACTTTGAGGGAAGAAAAAGCCGTGTTATTGCGTAAACTCGTATCCGCACAGGAATTGTATGTGATTGTGTCGATCGTCGATTCAAAGGCAAAAGGAATCGCCTGAACCTTCGCCGCTGTGGATTCACCATATTTTGCAGCAAGAGCCGCATCTGACATTCCAGAATCCAGAGTACTATCTAGTTCTGCATCAAAGCCCGCTTTACCGCAGTTTTGAAACGACACTACGAGCACAAATGAGGCAAGAATGCCACCTGCTGCACGCCACGCCGTTTTATTCAAACGTACTTTCATGGATTACTCCCCCAAACACAAGGCTATCACACAACTTTTCGGCAGATTTACTAAAATTAACAAGGATTCTCACTCTGGAACGGACATTGTTTTAATGAAGCCGGGCCCCGTTAAGACTTGTCTTAAATTGAAACGTTTGAGATCAATTAAGCATGTCTAAAATTAAAAAAGCCATCATACCAGCTGCCGGACTTGGAACACGTTTTCTTCCCGCGACGAAAACAGTTCCTAAAGAGATGCTTACCATCGTAGACGCTCCCATCATTCTGTATGTCGTCGAAGAAGCTGTGCAGGCAGGCATTGAAGACATCGTTTTGATTGCGGGTCGCTATAAATATGCGATCGAAGATTTCTTCGATACATCTTATGAGCTTGAAGACAAGCTTCACAAAGACGGAAAAGAAAAGCTTCTTGAACGCGTGATAAAAATCCGCGACAAAGCCAACATCATCAGCATCCGCCAAAAACACGCGCTGGGTTTAGGTCACGCCGTTCATTGCGGCTTACCGATTATCGGGAAAGAGCCTTTCGCCGTACTACTAGGCGATGAAATTACTATGGGGTTTCACGGACAGCCGAACGTGACTTCTCAACTTGTAAAGTCTTTTGAAGAAACTGGGACATCCACAATTTCTGTGATGAAAGTTTCAGACAAAGATGTTTCAAAATACGGTATTGCCGAAGTTGAAGACACGAACAAAGGTTATTTCCAGGTGACTTCTCTGATGGAAAAGCCAAAACCCACCGAAACGAAAAGCCGCTGGGCTTTGCCGGGTCGTTATGTCTTTGATAATCACATTATGGATATTCTTCACAATGCGAAGCCTTCTTTAAATGGCGAAATTCAGCTGACAGACAGCATGAAGGTGCTTTGCAATGACAAAGGGCTTAACGCCATGACGTTTACGGCTGAACGCTACGACGCAGGCGATAAGTTGGGCTATCTTCAGGCAAATATTGAGCTGGCCTTGCAAAACCCGGAGCTTGGGCCTGAGATGAAGCACTATATTTTGCAACTCGCGCAAAAATTGAATTAGGATCAAGACATGAAAAAGTTCATCCTTTTGTTGTCCGTTTTAGTTTCAGCTCAAGCTTGGGCTTACATTCCACCCACTCGCACTATTCTGCAAAAAACTGTGGAAAACGCGGGATCGGGTATTTACGCCATCGAACAGGAAGTTCAGTTTTCAAACGGTGACGACACTTTATCTGTAAAAGAAACTTGGTTGATCGACAGCGATCGCACTATGCGCCTGACGGTGACCGGTGGAAAAGATTTGCAGAACAGCTTTCGCTTGCAGTTTCTTTATAACGGCGGGCAAAAGTGGAGCATGGTCGGCAACAATCGCAAGAGTGAAAAGTCTCCCGATGATTTCCTTGAAAAGTATCTGAACTTCCGCAACGCAGAGATTTTCGCCAACACCTTAGCGCATTTCAAAATTATTCCGACAACGGCTTACAATAAAAAGCCCTTGGCTCGCACGGGCGCTGAAATCAAGTACGAACCTGAAACTTGGGTTCGTTATTCTCGCACAGGGGGCGTGGTAAATTACGCCTTGGGAATCCCGACTCCGGTTGAAAAAGAAATCAACTATCCTGGATTGTGGATTGAGCAAGATCAGTTCGTGGTTCGCAAGCTCCGCCTGCCTAGCCAGGTTGAAATGAGTGCAGATAACTACAATCAATTTGCCAAGAATCTTTCTTATCCTCGTGCGCGCACCATTCGCTGGGGAAACAACACTGTCACCATTCGTTTGATCAGTGCTTCGGCTCGTCCACAAACGGCCGTCAGCTTGTTTCAGCCTTCTTCACTAGATACAAACCTGAAGTGGGATGGCATTAACGGCCTTCCCGCCAAAGATGTCGTTACGGAGTTCTACACGAGGTTTAGATGAGTGATGCTCAACTGTGGAGAGTGGCCGTCGACGCTCCTCTCCCAGAGGCTTTGACGTACAGCTTTGCACATCCTTTAAAACGCGGCCAGCTTGTGAATGTTCCCCTCGGCCGTCGAAAAGTTAAAGGCCTTGTTCTAGGTCCAACGGATAAAGTTCCTGACTTTGAAATCAAAAGCATAGATTCGATTGACGAAGAGTACTCTCCCCTTCCAGAACCCTTTATGAAGTGGTTAGAGTGGCTGGCGCAGTACTATATCCATCCCATTGGACAAGTTGTGCAGTCCGCTTTTCCTCCTCTGAAAAAGACAGATAAACAACGTCAGTCAAAGCGCCCACCCGTTATTCCAAAGTTGGAAAGTGATACCAATTTAAACTTAACGGAAGAGCAAAGCGCTTGCTTCGAAAGTATTTCGCAACATCATAATTTTTCAACGCATCTTCTGTTTGGCGTGACGGGCTCGGGAAAAACCGAAGTCTATTTGCGCTTGCTGGAAAAAGTTCTTAGTGAAGGAAAGCGCGGCCTTGTGCTGGTGCCCGAGATTTCTTTGACGCCACAATTGATTCAACGTTTTGCTCGACGCTTTGGTGATAAGATTGCAGCTCTTCATTCTCAACTGACGGATCGCGAACGCACAAATCAGTGGTGGGATATTGTCGAGGGCAGAAAATCTATTCTGATCGGCGCTCGATCGGCCTTGTTCTGTCCGATTGAAGACTTGGGACTTATTATTGTCGATGAAGAGCACGAGCCCAGCTTTAAACAAGATGAAAAATTAAAGTACAACGGACGTGATGCCGCCGTGATGATGGGTAAAATGATGAATTGCCCCGTCGTTCTAGGTTCTGCAACGCCAAGCCTTGAAACTTGGAAGAACGCAGTGGACGGGAAATACCATCTGCACACTCTTCGTCATCGTGTCGCTAATCGCGCTTTACCTGAAATTGAAGTCATTGATCTTCGTAAGCAAAAAGATGACAGCGATGAACAGAAAAAAATCATCGAAAAGTATTCGCACCTTCCGTTTTGGTTAAGTCCAAAACTTTATGAGCGCATGCACGAAGTTTTAGATCGTGGTGATCAAGCAGCTCTTTTCTTAAATCGTCGTGGAATCGCGCAAATGGTGGTGTGCCCAGCCTGTGGTCACACTCGAGAATGTCCTAATTGTGATATTTCACTGACCTTGCATGCGCATTCTCATTTGATCTGTCACTATTGCGACTATCACGAAAATTTTAAAACGAAATGTCCTGACTGCAAAGAAGGACAACTAGAAGCCATCGGCCTTGGCACCGAACTTGTTGAAACAGATCTGACTCGTCTATTCCCTGGTAAAACCATTGCCCGTGCCGATCGCGATGAGATTCAAAGCCGCGCCGATCTTGAAGACCTAGTTCAAAAAATGGAAACAGGAGAGATCGACATTTTAGTCGGAACTCAAATGATCGCAAAAGGCTTAGACTTTCCAAAATTGAAGTTGGTGGGACTTGTCCTGGCTGATGTGGGATTTAATCTTCCCGATTTTCGTGCGACCGAACGAAGCTTTCAGTTGATCACGCAGATGAGTGGTCGCGCGGGTCGCCACGTTCAAGAAGGTGAAGCTCCGGGAATGGTGATTATTCAAACATTCAATGCGGAACATGACAGCATCACTTTCGCCCGAAATCACGACTTCGAAGGCTTCGCCAAACATGAGCTCGATATTCGCGGGCAGCTTAGCTATCCACCTGTTGGACGTTTGGTGAGTTTTAGAATTCAAGGCACGCATTTAGGAAAAGTGGAAGACACAGCCGGACTTTTAGCGAGACGAGCGCATGCTTTGAAAGCTCAGTTTCCGCAGTACAACTCCATTGAGATTTTAGGGCCTGCCGAGGCGCCGCTTTCGAAATTAAGAGGACAATTCCGATTTCATCTGCTCATAAAAACGACTCAGGTCGCAGCGGCCAATCCCTTTTCAAGACAACTTTTGGGCGACCAAGAGTGGATTCCCTCCGGCATAAAAATTTTGATCGATATCGACCCAATGAGTTTGCTTTAATTCCCTTACTTTCCTAAAATGGGAAGTTAAGGAAACCTTGATTCATGATCCAATGTCCCCGCTGTGGAATACAAGTTACTGAACTTCATCCGGTAGATGCTGACCTCATCACGAAGTTGCAATCTATTGGTGAAGCTAATTTACCTCCACAAGTCTGCGCAGGATGTATTTCCGATTTACGCCGCACAGTCGCCTCAAGCAGCGGCGGTATTCTTATGGCGCAAGAACGCGCCAAAGAACAACATCGTCTTCAGCTTTGGAAAAGTCGCGTGATGCTGATTAAGAAAGCGCGCCTGTGCATGACTCAAAAGCTTTATTCTGAAGCGGCGATGTCGTACGAAAAGTATTTAAAAATTCTCGACATCGTTTTCGATATCAAAAAAGGCGAACGTCTTAAGCCCGAAGCTTTCAAAGACAGTGCTCGTACGACAGAACTGACCGTAGTGGCCTCTGTGTACTGGGACTTAATGCGTATTTACGATACCCACGAAAAATACGCGGACCGTATGACGAATGCCGCAAAACAACTGGCGATGTTTATTCAATTCACGCCGATCTACCCAGACATCATTCGTAAGGCAGAGTCCTTCCAAAAAACCGCACGCAATCCGCATATCGTGAAACAGTTCTTGAAGATGTCCGATAAAGAACGTCCTCGCTGTTTCATCGCCACGGCGGCCTTTGAAAATTCTCAGGCACCTGAGGTGATGAGTTTGCGAGCTTTCCGTGACTTCACTCTTCGTCAGTCAGCATGGGGACGTAAATTTATTGCCATTTACTATAAGTTCTCTCCTCACATTGCTTGCTTACTCGATAAGCAACCGCGCATGAAACCCGCAGTCAGAGCACTTCTCCGTCTTTTGATTAAATGCGTTAGCTAAGTTTCCCACGCTTTGATGCTTGCAAAGCGGCTACGTTTTAAGGGAAGGTATTTGCATGGCTCATATCTACGACTATGCAATTATTGGTAGCGGTTTAACTGGTCTCAGCATCGCAGCGGCTCTTAGCCGTGAAACAAAAAACATCGCGCTTATTGAAGGTGCGGATGTTCCGTTTGGCGTGAACAAGAAAGTCAACTTCCCTACAGGCCCGATGAACAATGGCCTGCGTTTTGTTCCTGATTCAGTGTTGTCCGAAAAAGCTTTGCGCTTTTTAGAAAATCTTTTGAATACAAAAGTTGTCGACACAGTTTCTGAGGAAGCTCCGATCACGTACGAATCTGGCGGCTTTAAAACTTTCTTAGGTTTCGGAGATACCCCTCCGGCATTCTACGAAGAGCTTGCTTACTTCACATCGAGCAAGCGTTTGGATCTAGCGATGGAGCCTTACGAGTGGACTCAAGCTTTGTTTGAAAAATTTCAAGGCGAGTTCATGCAACGCTCTTACGTGACGAAGTTTCATCAAGAAGGTGAAAAGGTCACTCACGTGACGATCAATGGTTCTAAAACATTGCATGCTCACAACTTTATTTTTGCAGGCACTGTGAAAGACTTGGCGATTCTTCTTCCAGATGACGCCATCTCTATTCGCGCTCGTTCAAAACTTTCTAAGAATACTTACTGGACGGCTTTATGCCTGGACATCTGTCACGCAAAACCGGTGACCGAATCTACAGCGATGCACATCTTGAATGGAACCACACAAGATGAAATCGGCCCATGCGCAGGTCGTTTCCTGCCTTCGGTAGAAACAGAAAATGGTCCACTTCAAGCTTCACAATGGATGACTTTCATCGAGCAAGAAGTGACTGAAGATTCTGAAGTCGTTGGTATGGCTTTGAAAAAAATCAAACGTCAAATCAAACGCGCCTACCCTGAAGCTTTGGACAATTTGAAATTGGAAAGAATTTTCGTCGCTCCGATCATCGCTGGCAACGGCGATATCAAGTTGAGCGCGAATATGACAATTCCAGAGCTTGAAAACCTTTGGATTGCTTCATCAACAGTGAATGAACAAAAGAATCTTGTCGGTTCTTTGCTTCAAGCGGAGATGATCGTCGCGTCTTTAGGATTTAAAGTCGAAGCTTCGGAAGAAGCACCAACGACAGAAGCTACAATTTAAAATACAAAAAGGGTGCGCAAAGCACCCTTCTTCACTCTTACTTAAAAAATTAAATTTCTTCTAAGGGAAGTGAAAATGAAAAGGTCGTTCCTTCACCGTAATTGCTGGTGACGGAAATCTGCCCGCCCATAATCTCTACCAAGTTCTTTGAGATCATAAGGCCTAAACCGGTACCACCATACTGACGGGCGATGGAGGGATCTTCTTGATAGAAACTGCGGAAAAGCTTTTTGATATTTTCCCGTTTAATGCCGCGACCTGTATCAATAATGTGCCATGAATAAGTCTTCGCAATAGAATCTTTCTTTACTTCAATCCGCACTTTGCCTTTTTCAGTAAACTTCACAGCATTGCCGACAAGGTTCATCAAAACTTGGCGCAAACGATGCGAATCACCTTTGGCTTTCGATGGGATGTCTTCATCCATGTGTAACTCTAGCGATAGACCTTTTTCCTGACACTTGATTGAAAACATTTTTTGAATATCGCTATGAAGTTCTTTGAGATCAAAGGGATGACTATCGACCTGTAAAAGTCCATTTTCGATTTTTGAAACATCTAAAATGTCATTCACAAGATGCAGCAGAGACTCCGAACAACGATGGATAGTGTTCACGTACTCTTGTTGTTCTTCATCGAGCTTCGTGTCGCGAAGAATATCTGAAAATCCCATGATACTGTTCAAAGGTGTGCGAATTTCATGGCTGACATTGCTTAAGAAGCTGGATTTCACCGAAGCCAGGCGCAAAGCCTCTTCCCGAGCGTGCATCATTTGCACTTTTGAATTTGCAACTTCGCGCAGTTCTTTTCGATGGCGTTGAATTCCCAGAATTAAAACGAAGTTTTCGAAGATGACCCAAGCCGTGTGCTCAATCCACCGCCACTCAACCCCGGCAGAGACTCCATATATAGACATTGGAATATAAAAACCGCGCAGAAGATGATCCACGATAACGATGGAAGCTCCCACCCATAGGACGGAAATATCCATATAAAAAGCCAACGCCGCCAACGAGACGAAGATATGGAAATGCGATTCGATTCTTCCGCCGGTAAGGTAGACGATAAGGGTCGAAAACAACATCTGACCAAGAGCGATCAGACAACGAGTGACCTTTTCTCCAGGAAACATCCAAGCCGCATAGATAGGAGGAGCCGCGAAAAGAGCGCCAAAGATAAGGCCGATGAAGGCGTTTTCCTTTGAGCCGCTCATCTGTCCCAGCCAAGTCGACGGAGTGACAAAAGCCCCTAAGAGCACGCAGCCAACCCATTGAAATAACATGAGATATGCAAAACCGCGATCTACGCGGACGCAGATATCCTGGGCCTGATTTTTAAAGATTTTCTCCACCTCAGAGTGGAATCTTGGGTCGTCCTGTACTGTCATTCCCTCACGCTCACGTTCATAAATATTGGGATTGGCTAGACTATTTATCGGAGTCAATCCATCGCGTCTAAACATTTCTTAATACGCGAGGTTTCTAATGTAATCCTGATGTATCAAAGGGGGAGTCCACGAAAGACTGCTTGCGTGCCATGTCACCCTGTGATATCCCCAAACTCCAAACAATAAGCACTCGTAGGCACTAACTGGTCCCCCAAGTACTGAAAAAGGGGGTCTTCCGGCGAATCAAAAAAAGCTGGCTCTACCTGCGGGGACGATTAACCAGAAAGGAAGTACTACCATGGCACAAGTGACCATGAAAGAAATGTTAGACGCTGGCGTCCACTTCGGACATCAAACTCAGCGTTGGAACCCAAAAATGAAACCTTATGTTTACACAGCTCGCGGAGGCATTCATATCATTGACCTTCAAAAGACTGTTGTACGCGCTAACAAAGCTGCTGATTTCGTAAAAGAAGTTGCTGCTAACGGTGGTCGTTTGATCTTCGTTGGAACGAAAAAGCAAGCTATTGAGCCTATCCAAGAAGCGGCTCAAAAATGCGGTCAGTACTACGTAACTAAGCGTTGGTTGGGTGGTATGATGACGAATTTCGAAACGATCAAATCTTCTATCGATCGTCTTCGCAAAATCGACACAATGAAAGAAAAAGGCGAATTCAACTACTTGACTAAGAAAGAGCGCGCGAAGCTTGAAAAAGAATACCTTCGTTTGACTGAGTTCTTGTCTGGTATCCGTGAAATGAAGGAAATGCCATCTGCTATGTTCGTAGTAGACCTTCCTAAAGAACACATCGCTGTTGCTGAAGCTAAACGCTTGGGCATCCCAGTTGTTGCTATCGCTGATACAAACTCTGATCCAGAGTCTGTTGAGTACGCGATTCCAGGTAACGACGATGCGATCCGTTCAATCAAATTGTTCGCAAACCTAGTTGCTGAAGCTTACCTAGAAGGTGCTAAAACTTGGGAACAAAAACTTCGCACAATGACAGACAAACAATCTGACGTTGCTAAAGAAGCTTCTGAAGGTAAAGAAGAAGCTCCTAAGCGTCGTGGCGCAGGCCCTCGTGGTGGCGCGAAAGATGCTCCTAAGAAATCAGCGGGTCCTGCAGTTGTTAAAGCAACTAAAGGTCGTAAACTTGTTGCTGCTGGTACAGCAGAAGAAGTTGAAATCCAAGCTGAGCTTGAGAACAAAGAAGACGATTCAGCGGAGTAATTCCTCTGTAATTGAAATGAAAAAGGTGGCCTAGCCACCTTTTTCATAAGTAGCCGCTCTCGCTTTTCCGCAACGGCGGTTTCTTCGTGTCTGATCGAATTCGTTTTTAAAATCTATTGTAAGGAGACTTCCTAATGTCTATTTCCGCTACTCTTGTTAAAGAGCTAAGAGAAAAAACAAACGCAGGTATGATGGATTGCAAAAAGGCGCTTGAGGCGACTTCTGGCGATTTCAATGCTGCTGTTGAATGGTTGCGCGTAAAAGGTCTTGGCGCTGCTGCAAAGAAAGCTGACCGTATCGCTGCTGAAGGTACAGTGTTCGCACAAGTTGTGGGTAACACAGGTGTTGTTGTTGAAATCAACTCTGAAACTGACTTCGTTGCACGTAACGATGGCTTCAAAGCTCTAGTTGCTGACGTTGCTGAACACTTGGTTAAAACGACAGCTACTGGCGACGTTTTGGAACAAGCTTTCACTAAAGATCCTTCTAAAAAAATGGCAGACCTTTTCACTGAAGCTACTGCTACTATCGGTGAAAAAATCGTTCTTCGCCGTTCAGAGAAGTACACGGCTTCTGCTAACACTTTGGTTCACACTTACATCCACGGTGAAGGTAAAATCGGCGTATTGATCGAAGTTGCTGCTTCTAAACCAGAAGCTGTAACGAACCCAGCTTTGAAAACTTTCGCTCAAGACGTTTCATTGCACATCGCTGCTATGAACCCAATGGCTATTTCTTCAGATCAAATCCCTGCGGATGTTGTTTCTAAAGAAAAAGAAATTTTGACTGCTAAAAACCTTGAATCAGGTAAAAAACCAGAAATGATCGAAAAGATCGTTGAAGGTCAAATCCGTAAATTCTTGGCTGAAAACTGCTTGATGGACCAAGCTTTCGTTAAAAATCCGGACATGAAAGTGTCTGATTTGGCGAAAACTGTTGGTAAAGAGATCGGCGCTGACGTTACAATCAAACGTTTCGTACGTTATGAATTGGGCGCTGGTATCGAAAAGAAGTCTAATGACTTCGCAGCTGAAGTTGCAGCTCAAATGAAAGGACACTAGTTTGAAAGAGCCTGTCTATAAACGCATTTTGCTAAAGTTAAGTGGTGAAGCTCTTGCGGGTAAGCAAGGGACTGGTATCAATACAGCGACGATTAAACAAATCGCGCAAGACGTAGCAGAGGCTTATAAAGCAGGCGTTCAAATGGGTATCGTCATCGGTGGCGGTAACATCTATCGTGGTGTTGCCGCTTCTGCTGAAGGCATGGATCGCGCAAGTGCTGACTACATGGGTATGCTTGCGACTTGTATCAATGCTTTGGCCCTTCAAGACGCTCTTGAAAAAGAAGGCGTCCCTACTCGCGTACAAACAGCTATTGAAATGGCTGAAATCGCAGAACCTTACATCCGTCGCAGAGCTATCCGCCATTTAGAAAAAGAGCGTATTGTGATTTTCGGTGCAGGAACGGGAAATCCATTCTTCACGACAGACACTGCTGCTTCTCTTCGCGCTATGGAGATCAATGCACAGGTCATCATGAAGGCGACAAAGGTCGACGGAATCTACGATAAAGATCCTGCAAAACATACGGATGCAAAAAAATTCGATAAGATCAGCTACATTGACGTTCTGAACCGCGGTTTGCAGGTGATGGACTCTACAGCGATCAGCATGTGTATGGATAACAAACTTCCAATCATCACTTTCGACCTGACTCAGCCAGGCAACATCCTAAAAGCTGTTCAAGGTGAAAGTATCGGAACATTGGTTCACTAGAACCCCGCATAGAGCAAAAAGGAGACAACTATGTCAGTAGCAGATGTAAAAAAGAATGCTCAAGCAAAAATGGAAAAGACTTTGGCGGCTTTAGGCGAAGAGCTTAAAAAAATCCGTACAGGTCGTGCTCAAGTGTCTATGCTTGATAATATCCGCGTAAACTACTACGGCACTCCATCTCCTCTTTCTCAGGTAGCGTCTATCTCTACTCCGGATGCAAAATCATTCTTGATCGCTCCTTGGGAAGTTTCAATTCTTAAAGATATCGAACAAGCTATCATCAAGTCTGAGTTGGGCATGGCTCCAATGAACGACGGTAAAGTGATCCGCTTGAAAGTTCCAGATTTAACAGAAGAGCGTCGTAAAGACCTCGCAAAACAAGTTAAGAAAATCGCTGAAGAAGCACGTGTGGCTGTTCGTATGGCTCGTCGTGATGCCAATGACGAAGTTAAAAAACTTCAAAAAGATAAAGCTATCAGCGAAGACGAAGGCAAAAAAGCAGAAGCAGATGTTCAAAAAGTGACTGACGATTTCATCAAAAAAGTAGACCAAGTGGCTGATGAAAAAGAAAAGTCCATTTTGACTATCTAAGCCTTTGTATTGGTTGCGATGACTCTACCGAAACACATAGCTATTATTATGGATGGTAACGGTCGTTGGGCTCAGCTCAAACGTCGTCCTCGCACGTTCGGACATATCAAAGGAACTCGTGTCGCGAAAAAAATCATCACCGATTGTTCGCGACGCGGAATCAAAAATCTAACATTGTATGCATTCAGCACTGAAAACTGGTTTCGCCCTCAGGCTGAAGTCAGTTTGCTGATGCAAATTCTTCGTCGTTACCTTAAGCGCGAGACCGAAAACCTAGTTAAAGAGAATATCCGTTTCTCTGTCATTGGTGATATGTCGCGCATTCCTTCGGACGTTGCTGAAGCCATTGGTAAATCTATCGA
Source organism: Bdellovibrio bacteriovorus (assembly GCF_001592755.1). Classification (NCBI taxonomy): domain Bacteria; kingdom Pseudomonadati; phylum Bdellovibrionota; class Bdellovibrionia; order Bdellovibrionales; family Pseudobdellovibrionaceae; genus Bdellovibrio; species Bdellovibrio bacteriovorus. The sequence continues at coordinate 440,253 of NZ_LUKF01000001.1, forward strand.
AGCTACAGCTCAGTGCACAGGCCTTAACCTGGTCTTTGCGTTGAGCTATGGTTCTCGACAAGAGATCACAGAAGCCGTTCGCGATATTGCTGCACGTGTGGCGGCCGGTGAAATCAACCCCGAAGATATTGACGAGTCTGTTATCAATTCAGCGCTCAGCACGTATCCTACTCCGGATCCGGATTTGATCATTCGCACAAGTGGCGAACAAAGACTGTCAAATTTCTTGTTGTGGCAAGCGGCCTATTCAGAGTTTTATTTTACTGATGTGTTATGGCCCAACTTCACTGAGTCTCATTTAGAGGAAGCTTTGAACGCTTTTTCGATGAGACAACGCCGCTTTGGCAAGGTTACAGCGAATGACAACGTGGAAAAGCTTTCAAACTAGAGCTGTTTCGGCTGCAGTGGCTCTGGCACTGATTATCGGCCTTTATATTACTTTAAATGTTCAAGGGCTGAAAATCGCGATCGCTTTCGTTGTTGCTGTTGGCACTTGGGAATTGATCACGATTCTTTTTAAGAACGAAAAATCAATTCTATTAAAAGGCCTTTTTTATTTTCTGACGCTTGCGATTTTCGGTGCGACTTTAACTTCTTTAAGCACCGGTGGAATTATTTATTCAATCGCTTTGATCATTATGATTATAGCCGTTCTTTTGTCAGCGCACAAAGAAGGTAATTTGAGTTACATGGCGGACGCTCAAGCTAAAGCTGCTTTGGGATTCTTTTACATGGGACTTCTGCCAGCATTTGCGTTTCGCATTTTAGATCAAGCGCATGGCATTGCTTGGTTTGTCTATTTGTTAGCGGTTGTTTTTGCCGGCGACACAATGGCTTACGTCTTTGGTGTCTTGATCGGAAAACATAAAGTCATGCCTTCAGTTTCCCCGAAGAAAACCTGGCAAGGCTCTGTGGGTGGTATCATCGGTTCGATGATTGCGGGATATATTTGCTGGCAATTTCTCTTTTCAGAACAGCCTTTGGGTCTCTTTTTGATACTTGCAGGCATTTCTGGATTCGTGGGACAGTTTGGTGATTTCTTTGAATCTCTCTTAAAACGAGTCGCCGATGTTAAGGACTCTGGGAAAATTATGCCGGGTCACGGCGGTGTCCTCGATCGTATTGATGGTGTCCTATTCGCAAGTCCTGTTGTTCTTGCGGGAATTTTGATTTTGTCTCATCTTTTGTCGTAATCGGAAGGTCGAGCCCTCGAGCATTAACATTTTTATTTCCTAGCTCACGACTCATCGAAACTCTAGAATATTCGAATGAATATCTTTTCTTATCTTCAATCAGGTTTATCAGCAATCATCCCCTTCGTTATCTTGCTCGGAATTTTGATTTTCGTGCATGAGCTTGGACACTTCCTTGTCGCTCGTTGGTGTGGCGTTCGTGTTGAAGTTTTCAGTTTGGGATTTGGCAAAAAGCTTTTGAAATATAAAAAAGGCGACACGACTTATGCGCTTTCACTGATCCCACTAGGCGGCTACGTGAAAATGTTTGGCGAGCAGCCGGGCGATAATATTTCTGAAGAAGATAAGAAGCACTCATTCACTCACAAAAATGTGTGGCAAAGAATCGCGGTTGTGATCGCGGGTCCTTTGATGAACTTTTTCTTTGCAGTCCTGATCTTCTTTGCGGTGGCTTTGATTGGTGAAGACGCTAAGACGCCAGTGGTTGGTGACGTTGCTCAGAATACTCCCGCTTACGCGGCAGGTTTCCGTTCGGGCGATAAAATCGTTTCTATCAATGAAACTCAAGTGAACACTTGGGAAGATTTGCAACGCGCTTTAAGCCTTAAAGAAAATCACAATCTTCACATCGACGTTGTCGTTCAACGTGAGGGTTCTGAAGAAACTACGAAAATTGCGACGGATGCGAAAGCAGAGCCAAACCCGAATGTCCTCAGTTCATATGAATATGTGGCAAATGTTGATGGACTGACTCCGTACTCTGCGGGAACAACTATTGGTGTGCTTCAAGGTTCGCCACTAGCCGCCTTGGGTGTGCAAACAGGTGACTCCATCACTTCAATCAATGGCCAAAAAGTCGCTTACTGGCGTCAGCTGGAAGATACTTTGGCTAAGCAAAATTCCAAGGAAGCTTTGACGTTAGAAGTTCTGGGGATGCGTGAAGGTGATAAGGAAGCAAAACCTATCACGGTGACTTTGGCCCCAACGGAATCAATCAAAACTTATTCGATGGCGAGCCTGGGTTTTGAAAGCTCTGAGCTTTACCTAAGCAAAGTGATGGATAACTCTCCAGCGAAAGCAGCCGGTCTGCATGCGATGGATCGTTTGGTCTCCATCAACAATGTGACACTGAAAAAGTGGGAAGATGTTATCAACAACATCAAGTCCTTCGACGGCAAAAACCCGGTTGCAGTAACGGTTTTGCGTGATGGTCAGAATTTGAATTTGAACATCACCCCTAAGATGACGACTCAGATGCTTCCAACAGGTACTGAAGAAAAACGCTATACGATCGGAATTGCACCGATCGCAAATATCGCGGCACCTGAGTTGATGGTGGTTCGTTCAGAGAATCTTGGACAAGCCTTCGTTCGCGGAGTGGAAAAAACTTGGGACGTGTCGGTAATGACCGTGATGAGTTTCGTTCGTTTGTTCCAAGCGAAGATCTCTCCAAAAAACATCGGTGGCGTGATCTCTATCGGTCAAGCGGCTAGCGAAACTTTCAAGATCGGTTTGACTCAGTTCTTGCAAATGATGGCGATTATTTCCGTCAATCTTTTCATCCTGAACTTGTTGCCGATTCCAGTTTTGGATGGTGGACACTTGGTGTTCTATGCCATCGAAGTTGTGAAAGGTGCGCCGCTGAGCATGCGTAAGATGGAGCTTGCTCAACAAGTGGGTCTTGCGTTACTGATGAGCCTCATGATCTTTGCTCTATTTAACGACTTCACTCGTATTCTTGGTCTATGAAGGTTTTAGCTATGGAAACCAGCACTCTGCTTGGCGGAGTTGCTGTTGTCATCGATGGACAAGTGGTTGCAGAGGAATCTTCCTTGCGCCAGAAAACCCATAGCGAAAACATCAGTCCTTTTGTTGATCATTGTCTAAAAAAAGCCCACTTAAAACTTGAAGATATCGACGTCTTTGCCGTGGGCCAGGGGCCTGGCAGCTTCACTGGAATTCGTGTCGCCGCCAATGCCGGAAAAACTTTTGCCTATAGCTTTAATAAACCCATGGTCACTATCGACACCTTGATGTTGTTAGCGGCTCAGGTGAAAGACAAAAGCAAACCCGTTCTTTCCATTATCAACGCTTATAAAAACATGGTGTACATGGGTCTTTTCGATATCACCGGTGCTGAGCCGACTTATATCAAAGGTCCAGACGCTGTTCCCGTGCGTGAACTTAAGAACCACATCCATTCAGATTGTTTGGTTGTTGGCGACGGGTGGGAAGCCTACAGCGAATACTTCCCTGAAGAATTAATGAAAAAGTTTTCTCGCGATCCGCAACTTCCCGATCACGCTTTGGCGTCGACACTGGGATTGATGGCGGAACGCCGTGCTTTATCGGGCCAAACCTTGGACTGGAAATCTTTTGTTCCCCTTTATATCCGTGCCTCCGAAGCCGAAGAGACAAAAAAAGGAATTTTAATCTCGCCGCTTAAGTAGAGGATGCATCATGGAAAGAGATCTTCATAAGGCCTATTTGGAATCTTTGGAGTTTCAAAAAACTTCGAGTGAAAACACAGACACCAAATTATGGGTTGTTGCTTCCGGTAAAGGTGGCGTAGGTAAAACCTTTGTTTCTTCCAGTTTGGGAATCACTCTTTCAAAACTTGGTCACTCGGTTGTCATCGTTGATCTTGACTTGAGTGGCGCCAATATTCACACTTCTTTGGGTCTTCCACCTTCACACATGAATGTTCGCCATTTTTTTGAAGGCGTTAAAACGCTTCAAGAGCTGGTGATTCCAACACCTTTCCCGCATCTTTCTTATGTTCAGGGTTTTTGGGATTCTTGGACTCCGACAGATTTTTCTTATGCCCAAGTTCAAAATCTTTTGCCTGAGCTTAAGAAATTGCGCGCTGATTACGTGATCGTTGACATGGGTGCCGGTGCTTTAGAAGCGCACTTGGAACTTTTCAAAGCCGCTGATGAAAAATTTCTGATTACGACTCCTGAACCGACAAGCATCGAAAAGACGTATCGTTTTATCGAAGCTTTTGTCTGCCATTCATTGCGCCAAAGTTCGACTCCGGATGCTTACGGCAATATGATTTCCACTTTAAGAAATCACCGCCAAAGAACTTTGGAAAAACCTTTTTCGTTTAGATCTTATTTGAAAGAGCAAACGGGTTTTCAATATGACTTCTTTGAAGCTCTTTCATCGACTCCCGTTCGCTTGATTGTGAACTCTGCTCGCAGCCAATCTAATGCGGATTTGGGTCATTCCATTAAGAGTGTCTGCAATAAGTACTACGACTTAGGTATTGATTTTGCGGGTGCGATCGACTTCGACAACGCTGTGTGGCAGTCGATTCGTTCACGCGAACATGTCTTGGTAGCTCAGCCTTTCACTGCTTTAGCGGGACAATTTTTAACTACCTGCAAACAACTTATTGATCCCGAGGAGCTTCGCGCCGTAGTATAATAGCTACGATGCAAGCGACGTCACGGTATAACTACTACGAGATTCTAGAGCTGACAGCAAATGCACCTCAACACGAGGTGAGTGCTGCCTATGAACGCGCGCGCACAACGTACTCCGGTGAAAATCCTGCGATCTATACAATCTTCTCTGAACAAGAAGCCCGTGAGCTTTTGGTTTTGATCGAGGAAGCTTACCAAGTTCTTGGAAATAAAATTCTTAGAAACATCTACGATCAACGCCTGCTCAGTGGTCGAGCTTCATTGAACGATCTGACTTACGCTTCGATTATTGAAGCGAGCAAACAAGTCTTCCCCGAGCAAAAAGTTGAAAAGCCTATTCCTACTTTCAAAAAAGACGAAGCTTTTGAAAAAGAGATCGCTGCGAAAGAAAACTGGGACGGAGCTTTCTTACAAAAAGTACGTGAGTACAAACAGATCTCTGTGCAACGCATGAGCGAGATCACAAAGATCAATTCTTACTATGTTACCGCTGTAGAAAGTATGGATCCATCGGGTCTTCCAGCTGTTGTGTTCGTTCGTGGTTACGTAGTTCAAATCGCTAAAGCTTTGGGTTTGGACGATAAAAAAGTCGCCGACTCGTACATGAAGAACTTCAAGAACGGTCTTGGAAAGTAAATCCACTTTGCAAAAAATCAATGTCACCGCGACATCGGACATGCATGGGCTTCGCCTGGATAAGGCATTGGCACTTATTGAGGATGTTGGAACACGCTCGCGCGCTTCTCACTTAATTGATGCTTCTGCCGTCTTGCTCAATGGAAAGACCGCCAAAGCTTCTGCTTCAGTTAAAGAAGGTGATGAAATTGAAATCACCTTACCCGAGCCCGTCCCTACCGAACTTCAGCCTTACGATCTTAAATTGGACATCCTTTTTGAAGACGAAGATCTGATCGTCATCAATAAACCCGCAGGTCTTGTGGTTCACCCGGCTGCGGGACACGCTCATGATACTTTAGTAAATGCTTTGATTGCGCACACCGAAGACTTATCTATGAAGTTTGGGGAAGAGCGTCCCGGAATCGTCCATCGTCTCGATAAAGAAACCAGCGGCGTGATCGTCATTGCAAAAAACGATAAAGCTCATGAATCTTTGACCGCGCAATTCAAAGAACGCAGCACTCATCGCATTTACTATGCAGTGGCTATTGGAACTGCAAGAACATTGTCATCTGGAACAATCAAGAGCTTCTTGGCCCGTCATCCAACAGATCGAAAACGTTATGCTTCCGTTTTAGATGATGAAAGAAAACCTTACACCGATAAAGACGATCCACCCACTGTCGGAAAGTGGGCCGTCACTCATTACGAAGTTTTAAATCGCAAAAGTGGCCTCAGTTATCTAAAACTAAAACTAGAAACTGGAAGAACACACCAAATTCGTGTGCATCTTTCTGAAAATGGTCTGCCGATTGCGGGCGATATTCTTTACGGTGCGGATAAGAAGACAAAAAATATCGAAGCTCGTGAAACGCAAGAATCTATTCGCAGTTTGAATAGGTTCTTGCTGCACGCTGCAGAGTTAGGGTTTACTCACCCTCGCACTCAAGAACGAATGTTCTTTCAACAAGACTGGCCAGAGGATGTTTTAGTTTTAATTAATAAATGGGGATTGCGATGAATCTAGAACAAACCGAACTTGGATATGAAATGCGCACCCCGCATTTCACGGTTTTTCTAGGTGGCGTTAATGCCCAGCTAACTCAGCTCAAAGCGGCGTATCCTCAATACAACTTCGTGCGCGTTAAGCAAATTCACAGCGATGCCGTTGTCGAAAGTAAAGATGTTCAGCTTGACTATCAGACCATCGCGGATGCGCACTTCACTCGCGAAAAGAACTTGGCGTTGTGTGTGATCACCGCTGACTGTGTGCCGGCCCTTATATTTGATCCAACGACAAACTTAATTGCGGGCATTCATGCCGGTTGGCGCGGAGTCGCCTCCCGCATTATCCCTAAAACCATTGAAAAGTTAATCGCTGCCGGAGCAAAAGCTCAAAATCTTCACGTCGTGGTGGGGCCTCACATTCAAAAACCCAGCTTCGAAGTGGGTATCGATGTTCGTGACCAAATTCTTTCTAGCTTAGGGCCTTTAAGTCCTGAAGAGCGCGCGGTTTATTTTGAAACTCTTCCTGATAATAAAGCTCTTGTAGACCTTAACCAAGTTGTCCGAACGCAGCTTCAGCAAGAAGGTGTTCCTGCCGACAATGTATTCCTTTTACACATCGACACGGTGACCGATTCAAGATTTCACTCTTATCGTCGCGATAAAGATAAATCGGGAAGACAAATTAGTTTTATCTGCCGAACATCATGAAAATCCTGCCACAAGAATTTTACATGGAAGACACTACGACTGTAGCTAAGGCTCTGTTGGGAAAAATCTTGCATGTCAAAAAAGGCAAAGAAGAATTTAAAGCGCGTATCGTGGAAGTCGAAGCCTACTTAGGAATTGAAGATCCTGCCTGCCACACTTTCGGAGATCGAAAAACTCCCCGCACAAAATCAATGTATCTCGACGGAGGACATAGCTACGTTTACATGATCTATGGCATGTACTATTGCTTAAACTTCGTCACTCGCACAGAAGAATTTCCAGAAGCCGTTTTGATTCGCGGTGTGCAGCCTCTTAACGCCGACACACACGTAAAGAAAAAAGATATTAAAACGAATGGACCCGGAAAGCTTTGTAAGCACTATGAAATTACTAAAGAGCATGACGGTTTAAAGCTCTGGAAGAACACATCTCCCCTTTTTGTGAGTGAAGATGATCATATCGTAAAATCCAAACAGATTATCGCACGACCCCGTATCGGAGTCGACTATGCGGGAGAAGCCGCCCAGTGGCCGCTTCGCTTCTATCTTAAAGATAATCTTTTTATTTCACGCCCCTAATTCAGGATGACACTCTGACCGCTTGTTTCATTTCGAAGCAAATAGCAGGACCAATGTTTGAAAGCGTAGTGATAAGTGCGCGCCGAAAATAAAGTTTTCTTTGGTCCTCATTTCTGAACAATGCTAATATTGTAAGCATGAAGGTCTTACAGCAAGTTGAATATGGGGAACGTTTCAATACTTTTTCGCACGCTTTGGGTGCGTTTCTTGCCCTTCTTGGTTCTGTTCTTTTAATCGGACTTGCCGCTTCAAAACAAGATACGTGGCGACTGTTTTCTTTCTCGGTGTATGCCTTTACAACCGTGGGTCTTTACTGCATTTCGACGATGTATCACGGATCCCAGGGACAGAAGAAAGACTTCTATCGCAAGCTTGATTACATCGGCATTTATTTAAAGATCGCCGGCAATTATACTCCCTACGCGATTTTAGCTTTGCGAGGAAATACCGGCTGGATTGTTCTAGGTGTCGTGTGGGCACTGGCAGTCTTAGGAATTATGTGGGAGCTTGTTGCCACTTCGAAGAATCGCAATTTTTCTTTCGCGCTTTATGGGATTATGAGTGTCACAGTTTTACCTGCTTTGAAACAACTGATGGATGCAATTCCTCCAATGGGTTTTGCGATGATCATGGCGGGTTTTATTTCTTACGCTGTCGGCGTTTATTTCTTTTTCAATGATACTAAAATCAAACACGGTCACGGAATGTGGCACCTGTGCGTGATGGCTGGAACAGCCTTTCAATATCTCTGCGTTTTAATCTATCTGACCTAGCCTTTTTGTCATTAGTAAGTGACAGTTCCTTCGCATTCCATACAATTTAATCATACAACTGAATTCAGGTCGATGTCTGGAAGGGTATGATGATGCAACTGAGATATTTCTTCGCTGTTTCCATTATTGGTTCTTTGCTTGTTTTAAATCTTTCGTGCGCAGAAAAAAGTCAGGCTCCAGAATCAATGAACTTGAAGCTTCTTAGAATGCAAGCCGAAGCAAATTATCAAACAGACATCGTTCAAAATCCTGCGTCCGTAAAGAGTGTGCAAAGAGTCGCCTTGGTTTCAGGTATTGATCAATCTGCTGATCAAAGTTTTTGGAATTCCATCGCATCTCACAAACCCGACTTGGTCATCGCAACAGGAAATACTGTTCATTCTACGAAAGCTTTCGAAAAACCTTTGCTTTCCCAATACAAGAAATTGGATGAAAACGAAGACTATCGCAAAATCCGTCAGAGCGTTCCATTCATGGCAACGTGGGATGAGCTTGATTTCGGAATACGCCATGGAGACTCTTCTTTTCAAAGTAAGAACGAAAGCCGTGATGCTTTTCTTAAGTACTGGAATTACATCCCGAAGCTTCAACCAAAATCCGCAAAAGGCATTGAGCATTCTATCATTCTGGGCCCAGCTGGAAAACGTGTGCAAATCATCGTGCTCGACACTCGTTACTATGCAACACCATGGACCGAAAACGGTTCTGATGGAAAGTTCAAAAAGAATTGGTCTAAATCCGCAAGCTTGTTAGGTGCTCAACAATGGAATTGGTTAGCGAACGAGCTTAGAAAAGATTCCGACTTCAAAGTGATTGTTTCATCCCTTCAACTTGCTGCAAACACCGATGAAGGAGAGCGCTGGGGACTTTATCCTCACGATCGCCAAAAACTTTTTGATACGATTCGCAATGCCGGAGCAAAAAAAGTCGTTGTCGTCAGTGGCAATCGTAACTTTGGTGCTTTAGGTAAAGTCGATATGGAAAACTATGGTCCTCTGTATGATTTAACTGTGGGACCTTTCAATGAATCCGTTATGAGTTCTGAAAAAGATCGCCACTACATCGGCGATTCTGTGGCCTCGGGAAATTTTGGAATGCTGGAATGGGATTGGAAACGTCAGACACTGCACTTAAAAATCTTTGATCGCGACAACAAGCTCGCTAAAGACCTTCGTATCAATATTTAACTAGAAAGAACCTGGTTCCTTTTCCCAACGATGGGAAGCAGGTACCTTTTAGGCAAAAAAAATCCCGCTGAAGAAGCGGGATTGAAGATTCGAAAGAAAAATGGTGGCTTGAGACGGAATTGAACCGCCGACACAAGGATTTTCAGTCCTCTGCTCTACCAACTGAGCTACCAAGCCACGGAAATCAAAGAGACCAAATGTGTATCTTTTGGCCTCTTTGATGTCAACAACTAGGCTTTATCGAAGGCGTTTTTTAAGTCGTTTAGTAGATCGTTCAAGTCTTCCACCCCTACAGAGAGGCGAATCAACGAATCATCGATCCCTAAAGCCTTGCGGTTTTCTGCTGGAACGGAGGCATGCGTCATAATCGCCGGATGCTCGATAAGGCTCTCTACGCCCCCCAAGCTCTCTGCCAAAGAGAAAACATTCACATTTTCAAGGAACTTGCGGGCAGAATCCATGCCTCCCTTGATGTAGAAAGTAATCATTCCGCCAAAACCGTGCATCTGTTCTTTGGCCAAAGCATGTTGAGGATGGCTCTCAAGACCTGGATAGATGACTTTGTCCACTTTGGGATGGTTTTCCAAAAACTTCGCAATCGCCATCGCATTTTCCTGATGGGCCTTCATACGCAATGGCAAAGTTTTCAAACTTCTTAAACACATAAACGAATCAAAAGGTCCTTGAATCGCGCCCATACCGTTGCTTAAGAAAGCCAATTTTTCTGCCAAGTCATCACGAGAGGTCACCGCAATCCCACCAACCACGTCACTGTGGCCACCGATATACTTCGTTGCAGAGTGAACGACGATGTCAGCTCCCAACTCTAAAGGACGTTGGAAGTACGGGCTCATAAACGTATTATCGACCGCAACGATGATACCTTTAGATTTCGCAATCGCAGAGATGCGTTTGATATCAACAAGTTTCAAAGTAGGATTCGTCGGAGTTTCCAACCACACCATTTTCGTAGTGGCTTTGATCGCCTTTTCGAAATTTTCTACCTTCGTCAAATCCGTATAAGAAAAGTCGATTCCATCATGCTTAAGGACTTTGTCGAACAGACGGAAAGTACCGCCGTACATGTCATCCATAGCGATCACATGATCGCCACCTTTTAGGATGTGCAGGATGGTTGTTGTCGCTGCACAACCGGAAGCAAAGGCGAATCCGTACTTACCACTTTCAAGGCTCGCCATACAATTTTCGTAAGCGCGACGAGTGGGATTGTGTGTGCGTGAATATTCCCACCCCTTATGCACACCCGGAGATTCTTGTACATAAGTCGAGGTCAAATAAACAGGCGTCATGATGGCACCGGTTGTTGGATCCGGCGATTGACCGGCATGAATAGCTCTTGTTGCAAAACCCAAGTTCTCTGTTGTCTTTTTCATAGCGACACCTATTTTTTTAGATTCTTCAATGCCTCTTCAGCACTGATCACGCGATTAAATGCAGTTTTCACATCAGCTTCTTTAAGGAAACCGTTTTCAATCATCCATTTGTCGTTGAAGGCTTTGCTCAGATATTGGCGACCGCTATCTGGGAAGATCACGACGATGTTCGAAGGTTTCTCAAGCTTTTCAGAGGCTTTCAACGCGCCGACAAGGGCTGTGGCACTGGAAGGTCCGACTAACAAACCTTCTTCAGAGACCAAACGACGTGTCATATCAAAAGCTTCAGGGTCACTGACGCGAACAAACCCATCATAAATATCCAAGTGCACGTTTCCTGGAAGCATATCTTCGCCGATACCTTCCACTTTGTACGATCCTGGCGGATCCACGATCTTTTTATGATAGAAAAGATCGTAAAGAATGCTTCCGATCGGGTCCGCGCATATCACTTTTACATCAGACTTCTTCTCTTTAAGGAATTTCGCACAACCTGAAAGAGTTCCACCCGTGCCAGCTCCGCCGACTAACATATCAATTTTTCCATCCATCTGTTCCCAGATTTCTGGACCTGTTGTTTTGTAATGGCGAGTTGGATTATCCGGATTGAAGAACTGATTCGCCAGGAAAGCTCCCGGAGTCTGTTCTGCGATCTTTTTTGAGACAGAGTAATGACTGAGGGGATCTTCTGGCTCAACCATCGGAGTAATTACAACTTGAGCTCCGTAAGCACGCAACAAGGCGCGTTTTTCTTCGCTCATCTTTTCAGGCATCACGAAAATACACTTATAACCTTTAACTGCCGCCGCTAAAGCCAGGCCCACACCGGTGTTCCCGGAAGTTGCTTCCACGATGGTGCCACCTGGTTTTAGATCGCCACGTTTTTCGGCTTCTTCAATCATCGCAACCGCAACGCGGTCCTTAATGCTGCCGCCTGGATTGAAATATTCCACTTTCGCGAAGAATTTATGCTTAGAACCCTTCGTAACGTTGTGAAGAGCCACTATCGGCGTGTCGCCGACAGTATCCAAAATCGAATTATAGATGTGTGACATGATTTACTATCTTTCTAAGTCATTTCTTCTTCTGTTGGGACGAAGAAGGACTGAATTCATCGACTGCAAAACTGTATTCATTTGAGTCAAAGGATCTACGGAATAGTCCATGCCAAGCTCAGTCGTCAGTTGCTTTACAAGTTGACGGCTCGGTTGATCTTTCATCAATTCGTCCACCAATTTTTCTAAAGCAGCCTGTTTTTTGTCTGATTGTGCCATGGGCTTTCCTCCAACACGGCCACTCTATCACCCCCCTCCTAAAGAGTGAAAAAAATTTTGCAGAAGCGGTCCAAAAAGGAGCATCAAAAATGCGGGAAATTGGAAGATTAAGAGGGGCACCAGCATTATAAATGGCAATCGCGCAATTTTATTTGTGATTTCTTCGTTACAGGCTTCGATCAGCTCCTCTTCTAAGCGAACAAGGACACCGTGGATGGCCTCACCGCGCAGTCCGCGCTCTAAAATCTGCAAAAGTGTGCGCCGATGCAGGGAAGAAAGGCCTTGAATGCACTCTTTAGGATCTTGTCCCTGCTGTAAAAGAGCCAGCCATTGCGTCACGATCAGCGGAAATTCCCCGTCGTGCTTTTTAATATAATGCAAAACACCTTGTTTGACCGATTGTCCCTTTTCGATAGCTCGTTTAACGGAACTTAAAAGCTCCAACGGCGGCGCTAAACCTTCCATTTCAATCTCCTTCCCATCGCAAATATCCAAATTAGTCCGCTTAAAAAGATTAAACACGACATTAAGATAAGTTTTCCGTGCTCTTTGAATCCAAATTGCATGATCACAAAGAAAAGAAGCGCGACATAAAGAGCGGTGACAATTATCGCCTGCATCTTCAGTTGCTGACTCACCTGTCCAGACCTACGTCGAAAATCTTCGTGCATTTTTAATTCTCGTCGAAGCGCCCTTACTTGATCGATGCAACGACTTTGCGAACGATCAATTTCTAAAATCTCATCCCGGAAATCCTGTAGCAGAGCGGATTTCATGGCGATGACATTTTCCGACATCGCCAACGATTGATACAGCTCCATCAGTTGATGGCGCATCCAACCTGATTGATTTTCGATGGCTGCATACAACGATGAGCGGAAAGATTTTCCCGTTTGCAGACCCAAAATCACCGCATCCAACAGTGGAATCAGTGCGCTTCGCATTCGTTTCATCAGGAAAAAACGCAAAATTCGCGGAAAAAACTTTAAAGTTATCAAAAGAATGCCGATGAAAAGCCACAGTGAAGGTGCGGTTGGCATGTTCGCGGTGAAAAAGCAGATCACAACAAGGTTCAAGATCGAAAGATTTCGAACAAGTCGTTGAGAGAAAGCGAATTCACGCGCCATCGATGAAAGAATTCGATGAACGAGCACATGTCCGATCAGCGAAATCATAAAAATGATGAGCAAAGGGCACCTCCACCGGATCTTGATGTTCGCAAAAAATATGCAAGGTAAATTTTTTGTTGACGAGGCTGGTCTAATTGTTGAAGACTTAAGTTAAGAAAAGTTTTTATGTTAGAAACAACAACAACGTTTGCATCCTAGGAGGAGCACATGGCAAAGAAAGCAGCAAAAAAAGCTACAAAAAAAGCAGCTAAAAAAACTACTAAGAAAGCCGCTAAGAAAACTACAAAGAAAGCTACTAAAAAAGCTTCTAAGAAGTAATTCTTACGGAACTAGTTTAGTTCTTAACGGAAACCCCAGAGGAAACTCTGGGGTTTTTTTATGCCCTGAAACCCGCTCTGGACGCGCATTTCCGGTCGACGGATATTTTCTATAAACTCCGCAAATAAAAAATCCCGAAAGCTTTCACCTTCAGGATTTTTCTAAGAAACACATTTTAAATTTTCAAATTTCGCGGACTAGAAATAGTAGATGGCGCCAACTGAACCGTTCGGCAAAATCATTGAACGTTTTACTTCCCACATACCGGTCAACTCACCAAAGAAAGACAATCCGGCGAACTCTCCGTTTAACTGATTGTATTGAAGACCTGCTGACGCATTAACAAAATCCGTGCCAAAACGACCGGTTTTTTTCTCGCTTTCGGTCAAAACACGGTCCAGGATGTCAGAGTTTTCGTAGTCGCTGGATCTTCCGCGCGAGTTGTACCAGCGCGAATAGCCCACTGTTGTGTAAGGCGCCAAGAAATCTCCATCAAAAGCATGTTTCCACGCTACTTGAAAGGTGTTGTAACCAGGTCCTGTGCCAAATCCCGCAACAACTCCATCTGCTTCTTCAAAATTAAGTTCCATGTTGAAGCCGGCAACTCCTAATGTGCCGCCGATAGCAACTCCTGCCCCCACTTTTCTTTCCGCACGCATCTTTAACGTCGTGTCGTAAGAATAACCGTTTGAGCCTGAGTAATAAGTGTTCGCGGCTCCTGGAATTGAATGGATCACGTCACTTGAAGTGGATCTTTGCGGGACTGAGTGCATCGTCGGCGCTGTTGCGACGGGCGCTTCTTCCTCTTCCACATTTCCCTGTTCGATCACCAAAGCCCCTTGTTGCGGGCGTTCTTCGAAGGCATTGGATTGATGTTGCATGCGAATGTCGCGCGCATATTCCGCTTCGATAGATTTTGATTTGGATTTAATAGTTGCGGCATCAGAGCCTAGATTCAACGGCGCCGCATGGGCCTGAACAAAGCTCAAGAAAAGGAGTGCTCCCAAGGAACACACTGAAACTTTTAACATAGGACCTCCTTATTGGGAGATCTAAAAAATACGGGCTCTTACGCCTTCTTCCTGAAAGAACTTTTTAATCGCGGGACCATCTAATGGTTCCAATCTAAAAAGGAGCTTATGAACAAGGTCATAAGTTTCTTCCGCTTTCTTAGATCTCATATTGTGAGTAAAATATGCCATGTCATCGCTGATTTTGACCGCGTTATCAAGCAATCTTGCCACATCTTGATTCTTGGTGGTTTTATCCAAAAGAACCAGCGTTTTGTTGAAGTTTGTCGTCAGTCTATCCAACTGCTGAATCATATTGCTGACCGAACCTTCATTTTTTTCTACAAGATCAATTAACTTTCCCGCTAAACCATAGCTTTGCGAGATCAACTGATCGATACGCGGAGGATCTTCTCCACGAACATAGTCACCCGAAGAAAATTCAGCCGCTTCACCACTTCCCGGAGAGATTTCTAAAAATTTTTCCCCGATCACACCTGCAAGGTTGATGAAAAACTTGGAATCTTTACGGACGCTAGTCCAGGCTTTTTTATCCACGGTGATCGTCAAACGCAGTTTCACTTCTTCACCGTTCGCCATTTTATAAGAAGGGTCGAAGTGGATTGATTTTACCTTGCCCACTTTAATACCCATCACGCGGACCGGAGATCCTTCTTCGATTCCGCCAGCATAGTTGTACATGACATTGAGTTCTTTAGCGTTTGAGAAAGGAGAAATGAAACCCATAAAGTAAGCGAACACCACAATGAGCGCTACAGAGACAAGAGCCAGCAAACCTACCTTGGTTTCAACCTTCATACGTTCTCCTAATAAAGATAACTAAAAGTATAGGATAAAATAAAATCAATCACAATAATTGCGATCGAAGCCACGACCACGGTGTTCGTCGTCGCTCGCCCGACACCTTCGGCACCTTGTTGACACCGGAACCCGAAGTAACAAGCTACAATTGGAATCACTCCACCGAAGCAAGCACCTTTTATGGCGGCAAAAACCAAATCCTGAAATTGCACGAAGCGATCCATCGAAGCTAGAAACATGGAAGGTGTGTAGCCTAAGTATTGCTGGCTGACGATGATAGCAGAAAAAATGCACGTCATATTCGCGATGATCGTCAACATCATACAACCCAGCACGCACGCCAGAAATCTCGGTACAACAAGATAGTTCACGGGATCAATACCCAGCATTTTAAATGCATCCACCTGCTCAGTGATTTGCATTGAACCTACTTCCGAGGCGTAACCCGCACCCACTCGCGATGTCAGAAGAAGCGCGGTAAGGATAGCTCCCAGTTCACGCAGAATAAGCAGTGCTGCGAAGCCTGGCACCATCGAGTCATTTTGGATAACTAGCTTCATGTGGAATGATGATTCCAAAATAGTTACGATGGCGGCAAAAGAAACGCAAAAAAGAATGATGATCAAACTTTTGTTCGCTACGAAATAAAGCTGTTGAAAGAACTCTTTTCTGCGGAAAGGAGGACTAAAAACACCTGTCATGGTTTCGGCGATTAAAGTAATCATGAGCGATATCCTCGAACCATTTGCAAGATCACTTCGCCTAAAAAGCTTGTCATCCAATCCACAACGACGATGCAAATCATGGTGCTAACGGATGTTGCGACCACCGCGCGACCCACACCTTTGGCTCCGCCCGCAGTAGTGAACCCCTTGAAAGTACAGATGGTTGCTAAAACAAGGGCAAAGGCGCCGCACTTAATCACACCACTTAAAATAGAAACCGGACTGACGATCATGGGAACATGACGAAGATATTCTTCAAAGTTCACACCAGCAAACGCGTAACCCATCAACATTCCACCGAACACGGACATAATAAGACCGCCGCCCAGCAGGAAGAAACTGGAGATGATGATCCCTAAAAATCTGGGTGCGATGATTTCTTGCATGGGATCAGCGCCCAAACAGCGAACCGCATCGATTTGTTCGGTAACACGCATGGTTCCTAACTCTGCGGAAGTAAAGGCTCCCACTTTTCCGCTCAACATAAAGGCGATAAGTAACGGCCCGACTTCACGGAATGTTCCACTGGTTGCAAGTCCACCCAGATATCCTAAAGCGCCGAACTCTTTCATCTGCAAGGCAAACTGGACAGTCATAATTGCGCCGACGAAAAATCCCGCCATCGCTGTTGTGAAAAAACTTTCGGCCGTGACTTTCCATATTTGTTCGAAAACTTCATGGGTTTTAATCTTTTTATAAAAAAGAGATCTGAGAATTTTCTGTAGGAAAAGAAGGGCTCCCCCGACTTCATCCAAAATAGAAATGAAGACCGTCATGCGCTTAAAACCTCAGACAAGAAATCTTTGACGAGGGGGATTTCGGATTTTTTTAGTTCATCCGGCGTTCCTTGCGCAACAATCTGCCCTTTATCTAAAACCACAATACGGTCGGCGATGGAAAGCGCACAATTCATATCGTGACTGACCACTAAGGACGTTGTTTTTAAAGTTCGGGAAAGATCCAAGATCAGTTGGTTCACGGCCGTTGTCGTTACCGGATCTAGTCCCGTGGTAGGTTCGTCAAAAAGAAGAATGCGCGGCTCTAAAGCGACGGTGCGAGCGAGGCTCACGCGTTTTTGCATTCCATAAGAAATTTGCGCTGGAGTTTTTTGTTCGATTCCCTGCAAGTTTACAAGACGTAAAGCCTTCGTTACTTTTTCCTGTATCGTCGCTTCATCAAAGTTGTAGTGGCGACGAAGCCCGAAGGCCACGTTCTCGAAGACAGTCAACGAATCAAAAAGAGCAGGATGTTGAAAAACCATGCCGCATTTTTTGCGAATCGGCAGATATTGTTCCTCAGTGAATTTAGAAACCTCTTGATCGTCGATCCAGATTTCACCTTCGTCGGGAGTTAAAAGACCTACGAGATTTTTCAATAGAACTGATTTTCCTGTCCCGGATGTCCCCAGAATGAAGATGATCTCGCCCTCGCGGATTTTCAAGCTTAATCCGTTGAGCACCGTTCTTGTTCCAAATCTCTTAACGAGGTTCTTAAATTCGATCACAACTCAATGTTAGTTGTCGGAAACTTAGCGGGTCAACCTGCATTTAGTATTGGGGCTTTTGCGGAGGAACTTTTAAGTAGAGTCCAGCTATCACTGCGGCTCCCACTAAGTACATAACTATGAACACCCATGGTTCAAAATCCTGAAACAGAATTTTTGAAATCCATTCCGCGATAAATCCAGAAGGATAAGACACTTCAGCGCCGGTTCCCTGTCTTAAATGCTCTTCCCACACAGTCAATGGGCACGCAATTCCAAAAACAGATTCGATAACGACGATTCCTATCATCGCAAGATGCAAGCGACGAAGCCACAGATTGCGAACCCAACGCCAATCAAGCCATCCACCTATAAGAATGAGCGGAATAGGCACAAGCACTCCTAGAACATAAAGAAAATGGCAATAAAGAACGAAGTCGGCACTGTATTCTTGAATCATGATTTTAGAATACGCACTCGTACGAAACGCAAAAGATCCAGTGAATGAATACAGATTGTTACGAAAAAGAAAATCAGTTCATCGCTGTCAAAGGCCCGTCCAGCAAGCCTCTGACAAATTGATGCACACGTGGATCTGAATGCTTCTGTGTTTCTTCAGGCGTTCCCGTAATGATGAGCTCCTGATCAACAACGACTCCGATTCGATCGGCCATTTGATAAGCGCGATTCATGTCGTTTGTAATTGCAACGACTGTCGAGTTTTTTTCTTTTTTCAGTTTTAGAATCAGTTCGATGATTTTTTTTGACGTGATGGGATCCAGCCCCGCCGTTGGGTCATCATAGAAAATGATCTCGGGGTCTAGAGCGAGCGCTCTAGCAATTCCGAGGCGTTTTTGCATCCCGCCGCTGATTTCGTCGGGGTACAAATCACGCGCGTGAGGAATCCCCACGGCATCCAAGAAATACTCTGCTTTCTTTGTAATTTCCCAATCCGTCAGTTTCGTTGTTTCGCGCAAAGGAAAGCAGATGTTTTCAACACAAGTCAGGGAGTCAAAAAGAGCATTCTTTTGAAACAAGATTCCCATGCGCTTCAGCAGCGGGAGCTTTTCTTTGTTGCTTAGCGTTAACCAGTCCTTTTGTTCAATAAAAACTTTGCCATTCTGAGGGGTTACAAGTCCTGACATGGTTTTTAATAAGGTGGTCTTCCCCTGCCCGCTGGGACCCACAATGACGAAGCACTCACCGATTGCGATATCAAGACTGACACTTTTTAGCACCACGTGATTGTCGAACGCGACCTTGATGTCTTGCAGGCGGATCATACTCATGCTTCGTCCAGTTCTTCTGCCGACGCCTCTGCGCCGAGCGGTAAGTGTTGTCTCTAAATACGATTTGATATTGAATGTGTGATCGAACGCAAGTTTAAATTTTTTCCATTCGTTTTGAAGCCTTAAGGAGATTTACATGGCTCACAAAAGAAATAAAATTGCCGTTATCGGCGCGGGTTTCGTTGGTTCAACTACTGCTCACTGGGCAGCACAAAAAGAACTTGGCGATGTTGTTATCTTGGACATCAATGAAGGTGCAGCCATCGGTAAAGCTTTGGATCTAGCTCAAGCAGGTCCTATCGAAATGTTCGATACTAAAATCAAAGGCACAAACAAGTACGAAGATATCGCAGACTCTGACGTTGTTATCATCACTGCAGGTATGCCACGTAAACCAGGCATGAGCCGCGATGAGCTTGTTGGTATCAACGCGAAAATCGTAAAAGATGTTTGTGAAGGCGTAAAAAAATACGCTCCAAATTCTTTCGTGATCGTAGTTTGTAACCCAATGGACGTTATGGCCGTTTACGCAAAACAAATCTTGGGCTTCCCTCGTGAGCGCGTTATCGGAATGGGCGGTTGCTTGGATTCAGCTCGCTTCCGCGAATTCATCGCTGAAGAGTTGAACGTGTCTGTTAAAGACGTCAACGGTATCGTTATCGGTAACCACGGTGATGCGATGATGCCTCTAGTTCGTCACGCTTCAGTTTCTGGTATTCCTCTGACAGAGCTTCTTCCTGCTGACAAAATCGCAGCCATCGTAGCTCGTACGAAACAAGCGGGTGCTGAAATCGGCGGCCACTTGAAAACAGGTTCTGCATACTACGCTCCTTCACGTGGTGCGATCGAAATGGCTGAAGCTATCTTGAAAGACCAAAAACGCGTTCTTCCAGTGGCTGTTGAGTTGACTGGTGAGTTCGGTGTGAACGAAGGTTTGATGGTTGGTGTTCTTGCTACTATCGGTGGCAAAGGTATCGAAAAAGTTCACAAGTTCGAAATGAACCCAGCGGAACAAGAAGAATTCAAAAAGTCAGTAGACGCCGTTCGCGCGCTTGTGTCTGCTCTTAAAAACGTACAGTAATCGGGCTTCAGCCCAAGATTAAAGGCCTCCAAAAGAGGCCTTTTCTGAATTAGAATTGGAGATAAAATGAATATTCATGAGTATCAGGCCAAAGAGATTCTCAGAAAATTTGGCGTAGCGACGTTAAAAGGTAAAGTCGCGCACTCACCTGAAGAGGCAGTGGCTGCTGCAAAAGAAATCGGTGGAAATATTTGGGTTGTAAAAGCTCAGATTCACGCTGGTGGCCGCGGTAAAGGCGGCGGTGTTAAGATTGCTAAGACTTTGCAAGAAGTTGAAGATCTAACTAAAAAAATGATCGGCATGACTTTGGTGACTCACCAAACAGGTCCTGAAGGTAAAGTAGTTCAAAAAGTTTTCATCGAGCAAGGTTGCAACATCGCTAAAGAATACTACGTTGCATGCTTGATCGACCGTGCTACAGGAAGAGCTGCAATGATGGCTTCTTCTGAAGGTGGTATGGATATCGAGGAAGTTGCTGAACACAATCCAAACGCGATCAAAAAAGTCGACATCGACCCTACTGTAGGTTTGATGCCTTTCCAAGCTCGCCAGTTGGCTTTCCAAATTGGTATGTCTCCAGAGATCGTAAATAAAGCGGTTAAGTTCTTCCAAGGTCTTTACAACGCATTCATCACAACAGATTGTTCGATCGCAGAGATCAATCCGCTTGTTGTGACTAAAGAAGGCGAAGTTCTTTGCTTGGATGCGAAAATGAACTTCGATTCCAACGCTCTTTTCAGACACCAAGACATCGTCGAACTTCGTGACCTGAACGAAGAAGAACCTTCTGAAATTGAAGCTTCTAAGTACGATCTTGCGTTCATCAAGCTTGATGGAAACATCGGTTGCTTGGTTAACGGTGCGGGTCTTGCGATGGCAACTCTAGACATCATCAAACTTCACGGAGCTTCTCCGGCGAACTTCTTGGATGTTGGCGGCGGCGCCAATAAAGAAAAAGTAACTGCGGCTTTCAAAATCATCCTTAAAGATCCAAACGTAAAAGGGATCTTGGTGAACATCTTCGGTGGTATCATGAAATGTGACATCATCGCGGAAGGTGTGATCGCGGCTTCTAAAGAGTTGGGCTTGAAAGTTCCTCTTGTGTGCCGTCTTGAAGGTACAAACGTAGAACTTGGTAAAAAAATGTTGAGAGAAAGCGGATTGAACATCACTCCTGCTGACGACCTCACAGATGCAGCTAAAAAGATCGTTGCTGCGGTAAAAGGATAATCGACATGGCAATTCTTATTAACAAAGACACTAAAGTTATCTGCCAAGGTTTCACTGGTGCTCAAGGTACTTTCCACTCTGAGCAAGCTATTGCTTACGGAACAAAAATGGTGGGTGGTGTGACTCCGGGTAAAGGTGGCACAACTCATATCGGTCTTCCTGTGTTCAACACAGTGGCGGATGCGAAAGAAAAAACAGGCTGTAATGCGTCTGTGATTTTCGTTCCGCCTCCATTTGCAGCGGACTCTATCATGGAAGCCGTTGATGCTGAATTGGACCTTGTGATCTGTATCACTGAAGGCATTCCTGTTCTAGACATGGTGAAAGTGAAAAAATTCATGCAAGGTAAAAAGACTCGCTTGGTGGGTCCGAACTGCCCGGGCGTGATCACTCCAGGTGAATGTAAAATCGGTATCATGCCTGGTCACATTCACAAACCAGGTCGTATCGGCGTTCTTTCACGCTCTGGCACATTGACTTACGAAGCTGTTGGTCAATTGACGGCGTTGGGCCTTGGCCAATCTACTTGCGTAGGTATCGGTGGTGACCCAGTGAATGGAACAAACTTTATCGACGTTCTAGAGATGTACAACAAAGACAAAGACACTGACGCCGTGATCATGATCGGTGAAATCGGTGGATCTGCAGAAGAAGAAGCTGCAGAGTACATCAAACGTGAATTCAAAAAGCCAGTGACAGCGTTCATCGCAGGTGCAGCAGCTCCAGCAGGTAAACGTATGGGTCACGCTGGTGCAATCATCAGCGGCGGCAAAGGCACAGCAGAAGCGAAGTTCGAAGCTTTGATGTCTGCAGGCTGTAAGATTTCTCGCTCTCCAGCAGAGATGGGAATCACTTTGAAATCTATGTTGAAGTAATTTCTTCGCGATTAGGTTTAAAAATCAAAACCCACGGTGAAAACATCGTGGGTTTTTTTTCTTCCAAATAGAACCTACTTCTTAAGAGCCCATCTTAACCAAATCTAAACCAAATCCAGCATGTAATCTTGACAGGCTGCTCTTTCAATTTCCAGGAAGTATTGGTACACCCTTCCCCGTCCATATAACTAATTAGACGGAGGTCTTTTGTGAAATCGGTGGCTTTCCTTTTCTTGGCAGTTTTGGTTTCTTTTTCTCAAGTTTCTTTGGCTGAACAGCTTGAGCTTCCTCTTGAGCCTAGAGCGTGTATTAGCCTGCAAGACGCGCAATCTTCTTTAGCAAAATATATGAATCCGCTTGTGGGTACAGTGCCTGTTGATGATTTTAACTGGTTGAAAGAAGACGACGTTCCTCTAACAGCGAGAGACGTCGCTCACGCAGTTAAATCCCTCGAGTGGGACGCTCGTGGTTTAGTCTATCAATCTTCCGCAGTCTATGACGGTTACTGCGCAGCGGGTGCTTCTTGCTGGGGTTGGTACGTTGTTGATTGCGCTGGTAAAATCGAAGCGCGTATGGATGGTGAAGAATAAATCCTTCGTCAGGATTTATCTTAATGTCGCTCCATATTTTTTAAAGATCGTCTGTAGAGTGCCGTCGGATTTTATTTTATCAACGGCGGCATTCACTTCTTTTTCTTTCACCCGCCCCTTGCGACTGACCGCACACGAAATCGGATATTCCTGCATAAAAAAGCGCTGGCGATTGCGATCGATTTTTGGATGCTTTAACTTAAAATAGTCCACAAAAATTTCATCGGTGACAATATAGTCGATACGACCGTTGAGGAGCTTTTTTAAATTCGCCTCTTCACTGAGGCTGTCTTCCCGAAAAAGTTGTTTAGACTGAAACAAAGGATCTAACTTCGGGTACACGTACTGAAGCATGGTCCCGATAGTTTTCCCTTTTAGATCCGAAACCTTTTTCGGCATAGTCTCGGGCCCAAGAATAATTTCTCGTTTTATAAACAAAGTTTTAGAGAAATCCATTTGATCTTGATTACTCGCCCACACCTTACTGGTGTAGCACATCATATCCACTTGGCCCTTCAGCAAATAGCTGTCCAGACGATAACGCGTGATAATGCTAAAGGTGCTGGTTCGCCCCATAGCCTGCGCCAAGGCCGCCGCGTATTCAGCCACGAGTCCTTTTGTTTCGGGGGACTTTTCATCAAAAAGCAAAGGCGGAGCTAGTCCCGCAGGAATTCCGATTCGAACTTCCTGAACATCGAAGGCAAAAGCTTTTGCCGCTGCGAAAAGTATGGATGCAATTATAAATAGGCGCATTTAGTTTGAGCTTGCTGCAAAACAGGGTGTTTATCAAAAGCATACTGCAGCTGGCGTTGAAATATTTCACTGTTCTTTAAGATTCCATTAAGGCTTCGATAAAGACTAGGTTGCACCTAAAGGTCATGATAGAAGCCTCTGAAAATTAAGGAGTCTTTCATGAAAAAGTTGGTTTTCACGGCATTAGTATCTCTTTTTTCAACTACAAGCTTTGCCCAACAATTGGAACTTCCTCTTCAACCTATACAATGCATTTCAGTTCAAGAAGCCGCAGTTGCTTTGAACAACTACCTAACTCCCCTCATTGGCACTGTGCCCTCTGACGACTTCGAGTGGGCTGACGAAGAAGTTACACAAGAAGACGTGACTCGCGCACTTCGCTCATTGAAATGGAATCAAAAAGCCTTCAACTACCAGTCTACGGCAGTGACCGAAGGCTATTGTGCCGCGGGAGCAAGTTGCTGGGGCTATTACGAAATTGATTGCGCAGGAAATGTAACTGCGAACTATGACGGCGAATAGGTCGTCCTCACCCTGAAGTATTTTCAAAAAAGCGTCCGCTAATCTTTGTAAAAGCTCAGAATATTATTGTCTTGTAATGGTCCCCAAGGAATAAACTTGGGGCCATGAAGTTCATTACGATCTTGTTATTGATTCTTTCTTCCCATTCATTCGCGTCTTCTCCAGATTGGTCCGCCGGCGTGGCCATCCCGACAAATGGACGCCACAACATCTATCAATGGCCGGATGAAGATTTTGTCCAAATTAAAAACCGTGGAAAACTCCATACGCAGATCTATCCCGTGACAGTGACTGGGATGCTACCGCCCTATTGGCCGACGGTGCGGTTGATTGAAGAGGATAGTAAGAATCCATTTAAAAAATGGGTGCAGTCCATTCTTCACGGAGTCAGTGGCTTTGATTCTTTTAACGACGTTCTAAAAAACCTTGGCCTGCATCCCTATCCAAAAAAGACGGATGAAGGAGTCTACGCCGTTCCTTATCCAGACAACATCGGCCCTGATGATCTGATGGGTTTGGGACTAATTCAGCGAAATGGAGCTGAAGGATTCACTTTCAGTTGCGCCGCCTGCCACTCGAGCAATCTTTTTGGTAAAACAGTTTTAGGAATGACCAATCGTTTTCCAAAAGCGAATGAGTTTTTCATCAAAGCTAAAAAGTTGATGGCCGTGACAGATCCGTATCTTTTCCAAGCCTATACTGGAGCGACGAACGCCGAGCGCGAATTACTATCTGAGGCGCAAGATCATCTGCGTTTTGTCTCTTTAAAGCAGCCTGTTGCTTTGGGGCTAGATACGTCTTTGGCGCAAGTGGCTTTGTCATTAAATCGTCGATCTAAAGATGCTTATGCAAGCTATAGCGAGTGGTATGCCCGCTTTCCTCGTCATGATGCGATCTTAGATAATAATCCAGCCGATTCGAAGCCCGCTGTGTGGTGGAATTTAAAATACAAAAATCGCTGGCTTTCCGACGGAAGTGTTTTAAGTGGAAATCCTATTTTCACTAATATCATCTGGAATGAGGTAGGCCGTGGTGCAGATCTCGTTCAATTAGAAAAATGGCTTGCAGAAAACAGCGCCGTTATCGAAGAGCTAACAACAGCTGTGTTTTCTTCAGAAGCACCTTTGATTACTGATTTCATTCCTGCAGAGAAAATTGATCTTGGCCGCGCGAAATTGGGAGAACAAATCTTCAATACGAACTGCGCAAAATGCCATGGAAATTACGATAAAGCCTGGAGCCTTGCAGGCTCAGAAAACTTGCCGCTTAAAGAGCAGCTTAAAACGGTGCAAGTTCGCTACAAACAATCCACACCTGTTGTCGATGTGGGAACAGATCCCTATCGTCGTCTGGGGATGAAGTCTTTAGAGCAACTCAATGACCTTGCGATTTCAAAAAAGAACGGCATCGTGATTAAAGCCCAAGAAGGATATGTACCGCCACCGCTTGTAGGTATCTGGGCTCGTTGGCCGTACCTGCATAACAACTCGGTTCCGAACCTTTGTGCTCTTTTGACTCCGTCGGATCGTCGTCCGGTCGCTTACTATTCCGGAGACGCTCTGAATCCTGCCATAGACTTCGATTTAGAGTGCAATGGCTATCCTTTGGGAGATAAAACTCCGAAGTCATGGCAAACGCGTGACCATTATTTTGACACTCGAAAAAAGGGCATGAGTAACAAAGGTCATGACGAGCGCATTTTCCTTAAAGACGGAAAAGAAATTCTGTCTAGTGCGGATAAGCGCAATTTGATCCTTTTCTTGCAAACTCTCTAGTGGTCGCGAATTCCACGGGGTTATCCACATTCAAGGCTGTCGATACTTTCGACAGCTTCAGAATTCTTTTCTGAAAACATTTCGGGGCCCACATGAGCACCTGGCTTATGTTAAAAAGACCTCATGAAAAGAACGTGCATTTTAATTATTAGTGCTATCGTCCTTTGCGCCTTCAACTCATTTGCAAATTCTGAAGAGTCGTTTGCCCGAGGCTTCCTTATTGCTGTCGACACCCGCGATCACAAAGCGTGTGAACAAGCCTTCTTAAGAGTTTCTGGCGCCACCGGCCTGAAAATCTCAAGCTTGTGTGCTCAAGACGGCCGTAATCCTTTTGCCGTGGCGGTGATCACCGTTCCTATTGATGAATTCGAATTTCTTTCTGAAGTCACAAATAAACACGGCTCGAATGCGCGCGCGGCTCGCTCTGACAGGTCCGTGATTATGACTCTGCCGCATGATCGCGACACGGAAACATACTTTCGCATTTCTGCACGCCGCGATCGCATGTCGATCACGGTCTTCCGCGAAAGTGATTTTGGTGCGATGGATGAGCGTCGCGAACGCTTTCTTATCATGTCTTTCGTGATGAAAAATACGGGCTCTCAGGGATTGCAGGATCAGCGCGTGGCTTCTTCCATTGATCGTCGCTTGGTCTACAATCGTGGTGCGACGGAATTAACTCAGTCACAGTACAAATCCATCGCCACCAAAGCCTCGAACATTATTGATGCCATCAATGGTGCCGTTCAAAATATCACTTCGCCGCGTGTTTCCTTAGATGTCTTCGTTCCTCCAGATGCTTGCGATGCCAATCGCTTCTGTCCTAATGAAGATGTTATTCGCCTCGGTTTAAGCGTCGTGATTCGCTTTTAAAATCAAGCAGAGGGCGGGATTATTTCCGCCCAATTTTCGTTTGACTATTTGCAGCAAAAATCCTATTAAAAGCCCCAACTCTGGGAGCTAAGATGAAGAAACTATTAATTTTTATTCTGTTGGCAGCAAGCCCTGCTTTCGCCGGCCGTATTGATGAAATCGTGATCATGACGACTGAAAGCGTGGAAGAGACTTTGGATCTTTGGAACGCTGATAAAACGTATGAAATCACTTATCAGGATTTCACAACGCCGGACCAAGGATTTGACCTTGCGGTGAAAACCAAGCTCAACGTAAAGAATGTCCGCGAGAGCCAAAACCAAGAGTGGACATGTGTCACTCAATTCGTTAAAACTCCTAGGTTCTTTGACGTTTCTAAAACAGATTGTAAATAAACAAGGAGATACCATGGCTATCGAGCAAACATTCTCAATCATCAAGCCAAATGCAATGAAGAAAAACGCTATCGGCGACATCATCAGCATGTTTGAAGCAAACGGCTTGAAAATCGCTGCTGCGAAAATCACTATTCTTTCTAAAGCTAAAGCTGAAGAGTTCTATGCTGAACACAAAGAACGTCCTTTCTTTGGCGAACTAGTTTCTTTCATGACTTCAGGCCCCGTTTGCTTGATGTGTTTGCAAGGCGAAAACGCAGTTTTGAAAAACCGCGAAATCATGGGTGCTACTGATCCTAAAAAAGCTAACGCTGGAACAGTTCGCGCTAAATTCGGCGACAACGTTGGTGAAAACGCAGTTCACGGTTCTGACTCTGCAGCTTCTGCAGCTCGCGAACTTGCTTTGTTCTTCGAAAAACAAGAAATCTGCAACGTTTAATTATTTAAACTGAAATTGCGATTTTAAATGTCTGCAAAATCAAACAAGGGGGGAGCGCAAGCTCCCCTTCTTGGTTCAAAGATCAGATTGAATATTGAAAAGCTTGCCATTGGCGGTGCTGGAGTCGCTCGACACGAGGGCATGGTTGTCTTCGTTCCTCAAGCAGCGCCTAATGAAGAAGTTTTGGCCGAAGTCACTTTGGTCAAAAAGAATTTTGTCGAAGCAAAAATCCTGGAAGTTCTAAATCCGGGAGCATCTCGCCGAACGCCTCCTTGCCCGGTTGCCAACGTTTGTGGTGGCTGTAACTGGCAGCACATCACCGAAGAAGAACAGCTCGCACAAAAAGAGAAATTGGTTTTTGAAACTCTAAAAAAGTTCAATCCCTCTTTGGAATTTGAATATCTGCCAATTCAAAAAAGTCCCCGTTCTTTAAGATATCGCAACCGCATTCAACCAAAGTTCCAACACGGTCGTTTTGGTTTCTTTGCACGAAACTCTCACGATATTGTTGAAATCACCGACTGTCCGATTACTGAAGAGGCCTTGACCGAAAAGTTCGCGGAAGTGAAAGCTTGGGCTCAGCAAAAGAATACCAAAGAACTGCTTCGTCTTGAAATGTACATCTCGGAGGAAGGTCTAGTTCGCCACGGCCTTATCACGGATGAGGACGACGGCATTGGCTTTTCTCAAGTGAATCGCTTTCAGAACGAAGACCTGGTTCGCACCGCCCTAGACTGGGCTGGTGATTATGAATTCAAAAATGTTTTCGATCTTTATGCCGGCGCGGGAAATTTCACATTTCCTTTGGCACAAAAGTATTCGTCTTCCATGATCACCGGAGTGGAGCTAAATCCCAAGCTCGTTGAACGCGCGAAAAGCAAAATCAAAGAAAAACGTATGAAGTACTTCCTTTCCGACGTTGAAAACTACATGCGACGCGCTCAAATCGGGACTGAAGACTTGGTTTTACTGGATCCTCCTCGTGCGGGAGCCAGTGAATACATCATGCGAGCCCTGGCCTCGGCGGCTCCGAAAAGAATCATCTACATCAGCTGTCATCCGGTGTCTTTGGCCCGCGATCTTAACTGGTTCTTTGCTTGGGCGCAGAAGCTAGGAAAATCGGCGAAGTTAGCAAGGGTGCAAACCTTTGAAATGTTCCCTCAGACCGACCATGTTGAGACTATTGCAGAGCTCAGGGTTGACTCTTAGTCTTCAAATGATACCTTTTTAACATGCGTAAATGGATTCTCGCACTGACTCTTTTATCTGCACTTGGATGTGCCAGTCAGGACAAGCAAAAAGCTGATTTGTACTTGCGAATGGGTGCTGCTCAAATGGAAAGCGGTAACTATCCGTATGCGCTTCGCGACCTTCTTAAAGCAGAAGAACTTGATCCTAAAAATGCGGCGACTCAGAACAACTTGGGTCTCGTCTACTTTTTCCGTGAACGTTATGATTTAGCCGAAAAACATTTGCACCAAGCTTTAGAGCTTGAGCCCAAGTACACTGAAGCCCGCAACAATCTTTCTCGCGTCTTAATTGAACAAGGAAAATATGCGGATGCGGAAAAAGAACTTCGCGTTGTTTTAGCAGATCTCACTTACCCGACACCAGAAAAAGCCTACATTAATTTGGGTCTGGCGAAATTCAATCAAAAGGACTTCACTGGTTCGCGCAGTGCTTTCACAAAAGTACTCAACGTAAATCCCGATGACTGCATTGGGAACACTTACTTCGGCCGTACGTTCTTTGAAACTGAAGATTATGCTCGCGCGGCAGAAACTTTGGATCGCGCGATCGGCTTCTGTCAAAAAAGCCTTTATGATGAACCTCACTACTACAGTGCTTTGGCTTACTACCGCCTTGGAGACAAATCCAAATCGGTGGCTCGCTTTGAAGAGCTTATAAAGTATTACCCTACTGGGAAATACCGTGAAAAAGCCAAAGGCATGCTCAGCTTGATTCGAAAGGGACATTAATGAAAAAAACCGGTGAAATTTTAAAGAAAGCCCGTGAGCAAAAAGGCCTGTCTCTGCATGAAATTGGTCTTTCTTTGAAAATCAACAGCAAGGTTTTAAAAGCCATCGAAGAAGGTGATGATTCTCAATTGCCTGCGAAAACTTTCTTGCGCGGTTTCGTACAAAGTTACGCAAATTTCCTGCAACTGGATTCAGACAAGGTTTTGGAAGTGTTCTATGAAGAGATGGGTTCAACAAAACCAAAACCTTATATCCGTGAAGTAGAAACTCCTAAATCTGAAGTTACGGAAACACGTACTAGTTCAAGTGTTACAAGCACTGAGAAACCAGCAGAGACGGATGCCGAAGCCACGGTCACGCCGATTCGTCGTACCGCGCCTGCTTCGTCTGGAAAATCGGATTTAAAATCCCTTCAAGAAAATAAGTCCACGAAGACCATCGCTATTATTGGCGTAGGGGTCGTGCTTATCGGTCTTATTCTTTTCACAAAAAAGATGATCGACAAGTATTCAAAAGAAGCTGAAGTTCCAAGCGGTGAAGTTGCGCAAACAATGGAAGGTGCAACACCGGTAACGGCTGAAACGCCGACAGTGACTGATGTTGATACCAATGGAGATGCAAGTCCCCTGACGAACTTAACGGCAAGCCCAACTCCAGCAGCGCCATCAAGCCAAGCTTCTCCAACACCAACAGCCTCGCCTCTTGTGTCGACGCCAACTCCAACGCCTTCACCAACACCGGTTGCTGCGGCATCACCAACTCCAACAGCGACTCCGAAGGCAAGTCCTACGCCAAGCCCGACGGCTACTCCGGTAGCGACGGCAAGTCCAACACCAAGTCCTTCGCCGACTCCGTCGCCCACACCGAAAGAGACGAATAAACCCGTCGAACTTATCGTAGAAGCTTTGGATACAGTGGAAATTGAGTACTCTGCTCCAAACGGCAAGCCGCAAAAGATCCGTCTATCTGCTGAGCAAGTTCATACTTTTAAAAGCAAAAGTGGCCTTCGCATCAGCTTTTCTAACGGTGGCGCTGTCAACTTGATCCACAATGGAAGAGAAATCGGCATCCCAGGTGATTTGGGTAAGCCCATTAAGTTGAGCTACTAAACTTGAAAGACTTCCGCCGCATTTGGGCTATCAGCCTTATTGTAAAACTGATTCTGGCGGCACTTATTCCGCTAAGTGCCGACGAAGCCTATTACTGGGTTTGGTCACAAAGACTTCAGCTAAGTTATTTCGATCATCCGCCGATGGTCGCTTGGCTATTTTATCTAGGTCAAATTTTTGAACCTTTCATGCACGCCGTTCGTTGGCCCGCCGTGATTTTAGGTCATGGAATGTTGGCGGTTTGGTATTACATCCTGAAAGATCATGTTCCGTTTGAAAAGATCAAGGTGTGGGTTTATCTGGCCTTATTCTCTCCCCTTTTAGGATTTGGATCTTTGATCGTTACGCCCGACTTGCCGGTGATGTTCTTTTGGTCGCTATCGATTTTATTGGCACTCAAAGCACTTCAAGGAAAATCACTGGGAATTTACGCCGCCTTAGGGGCAAGTTTAGGCTTAGGCTTCTGCGCAAAATATCACATCGTTCTCTTTGTACCCTGCCTTTTAGTTTATCTCTTTGCCGAAAGAAAATGGAAAGACGTGCGCATTTCAGGTGTGGTACTTACGGTCATCACGGGTTTAATTTTCTGTGCACCAGTGATTCTTTGGAACGTTCAAAACAACTTCGCCTCTTTTGAATTTCAGTTGAAACACGGCTTAGAAAAAAGCAGCTATAATCCTGAATGGACGCTTTCTTACGTCCTTGGCCAAATACTGATTCTTTTCCCGTTAGTATTCTGGGCGGCTTTGCGTTCAAAAGTTCCTGCAAGTTTGCGTTGGCTTTATTACTTCGGTTGGGGACCTCTTTTGTTCTTCTTTCTGACTTCTTTCCGCGCCCTTGTGGAAGCCAATTGGCCGATCATCGGTTATCCTGCGGTTTTAGGCCTAGCCTTGTTTCACGAAAAAATTCAGAAGTGGCTTAAGTATTATGTCATTTTTTGGGGAAGCATTATCGCTATTGTGCTTGCAACACTTTTTACACCCACACTTCGCAAGATGAATGATAAAGTTAACGAACCTTATGAGTTTCAAGAACTCAGTGCCGTGGCTCGCGAATACAGCCCGCTGTACGCAAGCTCCTATCAAATGGCGGCTTCATTATGGTATTTCAGCAAAGTTCCAACATTTAAATTAAAAGACATCAGTCGTTTTGATTTTTTTGACACTCTTCCTGAAGCGCAACCCACATCAGGCAGATTTTATTTAGTGAAGCGCGAGAGAAATGGTTTACCTTCTTGGATTTCCGAACAACAATGGCAGATGAAAGAGATTAAAAAGATATCTCCAGATTTTGTCTTGTTGGAATTCACAAAATGATCAAACTCTTTGGTGCTTTTTCATTCTTGCTTGTTACTTACTTCCTTTACGGATTTTATATAAATCAGTACGAAGTTTCCGTCGTGCCCCAACAGATCACGCGTGAGCACGCCAAGAATTTAAATGACTACAAAGGCGTGATGAATGTTCACACAGATTTAAGCAGTGGTTCAGCCCCGGCAAGTTTCGTTATCGCCTCTGCAAAATTAGCGAACTTGGATTTTTTGATGTTCACCGACTTGAACATCTTCAATATGCCGACGACGTTTGAATCCTATCACGGAAATCTTTTGGTTTTTTCTGCTGGTAAGTACAGTTATCTTGATTCTCGTTTAATTTATTATTCGTTAAATCAAGAAAGCATCGGAAGTAATTTGGGCGAAGCTCAAGTAAAACTTGCCGATCTGCTTTCGCAAAAAACGGGCGCCAGCAAAGAATCATTAACGATTCTCACTCATCCCTACAAAGCCGGCTATTCTTGGAGTGGTGAAATTCCCGAAGGCCTTGATGGTTTTGAACTTCTAAATATGAAGAGCTTGGTGAATCGTGCCTGGGAAGAATCAAAAATTTCCACGATCTGGAGTTTATTGATCTATCCATTTAATCCACGCTTGTCATTCCTTCGGCTTTACACTGAGCCCACAGATGAAATCGCGTTGTTAGATAAAATGAGTCAGCAACGTCGCATTATCGTCTATGGCGGAACCGAAGCTTCAGCCCGAGTTATTCCACTCGCGAATTATTTCATTCGCTTTCCTAGCTACAAGCGCTCTTTTGAATTTATGAGCAATCACGTTTTAATGAAGTCGGAGCTCACCGGTAGCTTCAACAGTGATCGCACGAAAATTTTCAATGCTTTAAAAAGCGGGAATTTTTATATCGCTCTTGATATGCTTGGAGATCCCAAAGGATTCGTCGCTACCATCGAGAGCGAAAACAAATCTCACTTAATGGGTTCGGAAATAAAGTTTTCAAAAAACATGTCTTTGAAAGTGAGCTTGCCGGTCAAACCCAAAGATTTTTTTGAAATCATCATAATTAAGAACGGCGAAGTGGCGGCACGAATCAACGATCCCGAAACTGTTTATCAGATCCCCGAGCCGGGAGTTTACCGAGTGCAGGTGCGTGTCAGCCCGATGCTACCACTTCCTGACGCCAAAAAATGGATCACTTGGATTTACACGAATCCTTTTTACGTTACTCCTTAAGTCTTATTTCAACTTCCAAACCCTGAATCGGTGGAGTTTGGCAGGCTAAGCGCTCCTCATCTAAAAATTTTCGGTCTTCCGCCATTTCGCTTTCTATTTCGTTACGAGGACCGACGTCCGAAAGACCTTTACGGACATGGACTAAACATGTTCCACAAGTTCCATTGCCGCCACAGGTATGGCTGATCTTAATTCCCGCGCGCAAAGCGACTTCCAGGACGGTTTCATCCTTATGACTCACCGGGACATCTGGGTGGTCTGGTAAAAAGGTTATATATATTCCAGACTTAGTGCCTTTCACGGCTAGGAACTCCTTCAAAGAACGACTCTTTTGTTGAAACCGCTCTCTCCATTTTGTATCAATAAATCCATGAGATTCATAGCTTTTGACTTAGAGACCACTGGAACTGTTCCTGGCGTAGACCAAATCGTTGAAATCGGGGCTGTTCGCTTCATTGACGGCCAACCTGAGGCGATCTTCGCAACACTTGTAGACCCACAACGTCCTATTCCTCCAGGCGCTTCGGCGGTGAATGGTATTAGTGACGACATGGTTAAAGGTAAGCCTTTCATTGAAAGTCTTTTGCCGATGTTTGCAGAATTCTGTGGTGACGATATTCTTGTCGCGCACAATGCGCCGTTTGACTCTCAGTTTTTAACTGCGGATATCAAAAAGTATGAAGCTGCGGCTCCTAAAGGTTTGATCCTTGATACACTTCCTATCGCAAGAAAAGTGTTCCCGGGTCTTCCAAACTACAAACTTGGAACTTTGGTTCAGCACTTGAAAATCCCGACAACGGATTTCCATAGAGCAGAAGAAGATGCCTCTTATTGCGGTCACTTGTTCCACCAAATGGTGAAAAGAATTTCTATCGGCGGCCAACCTCCACAAGTGACAAACCTTGTGGCACTAACAGGCAAACCAGAACTTCGCTTCCCACAAATCGTGCGCCAGCCAAAACAAATGGATTTCTTCGGCGTTTAATTTTTCTTTGAAAATTTAAAACTAAAAAGCCCTGAGTGATCAGGGCTTTTTTTTATTCTTTAGCTTTGTGAGCAATCGGATAGCGACGACCGCGACCAAAAGAATGTGGTGATACTTTCAATATGGGCGGAGCCTGCCAACGCTTAAACTCCGTGCGCATAAGTACAGGCAACAACCATTTGTCGGTCTCCGTCTTCGCCGGACCTGATCTTTCCACTAAGTAAGCCACAGATTTATCAAGATCTTCATACGGCGGCAGACTGTCTTGGTCTTTTTGATTTGGACGAAGTTCTGCGGAAGGAGCGCGCGTGATGATCTCTTCTGGAATCACTTCACCTTGTTGGTTGTAATAACGAGCCAAGGCATAGACTTGTTCTTTAGTTAGATCTCCCAGAGGAGCTAAACCACCACACATGTCTCCGTACAATGTGGAATATCCCGCGGCGTATTCGCTTTTATTTCCCGTTGTTAAAAGCATGCTGTTTTCTTTATTTGAAAACGCCATCAAAGTTAAGCCCCGCAAGCGAGCTTGCAGGTTTTCATGAACCAATCCGAAATCTTTTAGATCGATTCCTTTTTCAAGGCCTTTGACAACCTGATCATACATAGGGCCGATCTCGACAACCTTGAAATCAACACCCAAGTTTTTTGCTAAGTCTTTCGCCAAAGTCAGACTTTTTTCAGCGTTGAAAGGACCAGGCAGTCCAATCGTTGTTACATTCGACGGACCTAGCGCATCCACTGCCAATGCGGCAACAACCGCAGAGTCGATTCCTCCGCTAAGTCCAAGATGCACTTTTTTCATTCCCGTTTTTGCACAGAAATCACGAATGCCTAATACCAGTGCGCGACGAAGTTCTTCTGTCACATCTATTTTCGGCGTTTTATTCCACACTTCCATCGTGTCGATATCAATAACGTTGATATCTTCTTCAAAGGACTGACACGTTAGAACTTTCTTTCCGTTTTTATCGATAACGAAGCTTGCGCCATCAAAAATAATTTCATCCTGAGCACCTACAAGATTCACATACATCATCGGTGCTTTGAAATACCGAGCTGTCTTACTGACGACATATTCCCGCTGCTTCATCTTGCCGACAAAATAAGGAGACGCGCTAAGGTTGATCACCATGTCGATCTTTTGTTTTTTTACCTGCGCTAATGGATTCACCACATACGGCGAACGACCTTCTTTGTCTGGCCAGCCCCAAATATCTTCACAAATTGTAAGAAAGAATTTTTTCCCCTTCCAAGTGAAGTAGTTCTTAGAAAGATCACCGGGTTGAATGAAGCGGGCTTCGTCGAAAACATCGCCTGTAGGCAAAAGTTGTTTGTGGAAAAATCGAGGTTTTTGACCTTTTGCCGCAAAGACAGCGCTATTGAAATAGGGACGTCCCATTTTTTTCGGATTCTTCGTAATCAATCCAAAAATAACGCCGATGTCTTTGGGAATTTTTGAAAGCAGGGATTTTAATTCTTGTTCTTGTTTAGCAACGACCTTTGAACGCTCTAAAAGATCGAAAGGATGATAGCCGAACAATGCGCACTCAGGAAATACGACAAGATCACACTTGCGCTGTTGCGCTTGGCGAATGAAGTCTAAAATTTTTTCTTTATTAAACTGGAAGTCGGCGAGTGTCGGATTTATTTGGGCAATAGCGATTCTCATTCAATCACTATACGCCCAGAAAACCCGTCTTGGTAGCCATGCCAGTGATTAATCTCGACTTCTGGAAACTTCCAGCAATAGAAGCCATCGCCGTTGTCAAAGTCCGCCATCCAAAGACCCTTCGGTTCGGCTCCCAACTTTTCGACTTTGACTTGCCAACGGTCAATAATGACGTTGATTTCAGCTTCGATAGCTCCCACTGATGGATGCGACTTGTCGGAAAAGGCATCAATGCGATTCAGGTGAGTTTTGACTTGGCGGCTTGCCTCATCAGTCATGCGATAGATCAGCGGCAAAAGACGTCGCGCTTCCTGCAACGTGAATGTTTTTTTGCGATTGATTTCAACCACATTTTCCAAAGACGATCCCCCACCCTTATGTCGATGAAGGCTGTATCCATGAAAGATCGGAGTGTTTCAAGCAATTAAAGCAAAGACAGATAACTTAAGAATTTATATGAAGAATTTCTAAACGCGACGCAGATTATCCGGAATCGCTCTTAGACATTTGCAGTGCCTGACCGCCAATAAAGATCACAAGCGCAATGACCAACGCCGCAATGAACAAATAACGTATAAAATTTCCAATCGTCATGGGTTCATCTTCTTGGACCGTCGTTTTAATTTCGGGCTTTTTAACTAGAATTTTCTTAGGTGGTGGCTTTACGGATTCGCCGGCAACAATACGCCCCCCTGTGCCGTCGGCCTTCTTTTCAAGTTTCTTTCTTTCTGACTCTGTCAGACCGGTTATGCCCACAGACATTCTTTTTCTTTGAGGAGCGACGTAACGGCCCCCATTGCTCGCTCTAAAGAAGCCCCCATTACCACCATTGTCCAAGGCGATTTCAACGACCTTACCGCCCCCTTGCGCATTCCCCCCAGTTTCCACACCAGAAGAAGGACGACGTCCTCGGTTCATGTAGGAGCTGCCGCGGCGAGAAGAAGAACCGGCGTATGTTCCACCAGATCCGCCGCTACTTCCATCAGAGGAACTGCTCGAACTAGAGTTGTTCTTGGATGAAGAGCCATCGCCCGATGAGCCACCGCCGTTGTTATTACTAGGGGGTCTTCCACTAGTCAGGGTCCCCGGCTGAAATTTTTTATCGCACTCAGAATCTTCATCAACGACAGAGGGTGTATCGCTGCCAAGAGTAGGAAGTTCGCCGTACTCAAGAAGACAGGCGACGTATTTTCCCATGTAGTTATCAACAAATTGCCCAAACGGTTTGAAGATCTGATTTGCTAACATCAAAATCAGAGAGACAGTAATAACCAACATCAGAACGTATTCGATCACGGCCTGACCTTGTTTATTCCCAAGTCTAGAAGTAAATTGAGATTTCTTCACTCGTACGAGCATTTAGGTCATAATACAACATATGATGACTGGACTGAATTTCAATCGTTCCTTATTTATCCTGTTCTTGGCTTTTGTCTCATATTCATACACTCCCCAGGCTTTAGGCCAGAGTAAGGATGAATTCTCTCTCTTCGAAAAAGAGCTCGACGCAAACTCTTCTGCGGAGGTAAAACCTTCATCGGCGCCGAAGTCTACAGAGAAAAAGACTTCGACTCCGGCGAAAGCAATTTCTGCTCCGGCAGCGAAAGCCACTCCAGCTCCGTCGCCTATACCAGCACCCGCAGCTAAGACGGCCCTACAACCAACTAAAGAATCTCCGGCTCCAGTAAGTCCTGCGGCTCAAACGCAAACTACACCCACTCCGGTTGATGCGAAAATCCCAGAAACCGTGGCGGCTACCGTATCTACAAATTCCAGCGAAGAAACTTCAGATCAAAAGATTGAGCGCTTAAAAAAGGAAATCCGCAGCGGCCCTAAAAATGGCGCTTTGATCGTTCAACTAGCAGAAGAATTTTACAAAAAAGAAGATTACGAAAAAGCGACGCTGCTTCTGTGGAAACACGTCGATAAAATTGATCGCAAAGGTTTGGTTCTGCTAGCAAAGGCCCATGAAAAACGCAAAGAACCGAACGAGATGTTGCGTGCTTTGAATGTCCTTATCGGAAAAGACGAAAAAGATTTTGAAGCTTATTCACTCATGGGTAATGCCTATGTCATGAGCCGCAAAACCAAAGACGCGATGGAAAGCTATAAAAAAGCCACCGAACTGAATCCCCAGTATGAGCCGGCTTATGATGGCTTGATTGACCTTTACGAAAAACGAGAGCCGCCAAATCTTTATGAGTTGCGCATCCTTTATCAAGACATGGTTCAGAACATCGGACCTCGTCCTCAATATCTGCGCAAACTTTGCGAAATCAATACGATGGATGCTACTTATGAGCCAGCGGTTCATGCCTGCAATGAAGCCATTCGTAAAGACCCTAAAGTCGCTGACGGTTACGTTTACCTTGGGATTAGCCAGAAGGCCTTGGGTGAAGACGACGTGGCTTTAAAAACGCTCAAGAAAGCTTCTAAAGACTTTCCTAAGTCAGAGTTGGCGCAATATCAGTATGGAAAGCTCTTAGAAGATCAAAAGAACTATGTCGATGCGATGAAACAGTATAAGGCAGGTACAGAGGCAGATCCGCAAGCGGCCCGCTCTTGGTTGGGACTTGCTACTTCGTCGTTTGAAATTCGCAAATTTGATCTGGCTTTGATCGCGTTTAAGAACGCCTGCAAGTATGACAAAAAAAATGCCGTGGCCTTTAGAAAAGCCACGACAATTTTAAGAAACCAGAAGAACTCTCAGTGGATCGGAAAGTTTGAAGACGCTTCCGAAACCTGTACGTTCTAGTTTTCAGTAACGATACCACCTAAAAGGTCGTATTCCATGCTGTCGGTGATGTGAACTTTAACCATATCGCCGACTTGCGCATCACCTTCATTGATAAGCACAACACCATCGATATCCGGAGCTTGACCCCAGAAACGGCCTTGCAATAGCAAGTCTGTCTCTTCACTAAAACCTTCAACGATCACGTCGATAGTTTTACCTACGAAATCCGCATGTTTTTCGCGAGAAATATTCTGCTGAATTTCCATCAAAGCATCGTGACGATACTGTTTTGTTTCTTCATCAATTTGATTTTCCATGCGGCCACCTGGAGTATTCTCTTCTGGAGAATACTTAAAGCAACCTACGCGGTCGAATTGTTGTTCAGCGACGAATTGCAAAAGTTCTTCGAACTGTTCTTGGGTTTCGCCTGGGAAACCTACGATGAACTGAGTGCGGATCACAGCTTCAGGGATGTGCTCGCGGATATTCATCAACGCCGTTTCGACTTCGTCACGAGTCATCTTACGGTTCATGCTCTTAAGAACAGCGTCGTTGATGTGCTGCAAAGGCATGTCGAAGTACTTCACGATCTTTTTGCTATTTTTAATTACTTGAACCATCTCTGGAGTGATTCCATCTGGATACAAGTACATCAAACGGATCCACTGAAGACCTTCAACTTGATCCAAAGCTTTCAATAACTCAACCGGGCTTTCTTTGCGCGTTGGATCTTTGCGACGGATGTCCCAGCCGTAGTCCGTGAAGTCATGGCTGATAATAATAAGCTCTTTCACACCACCCGCAACTAGAAGCCTTGCTTCGGCCACGATGGCGTCGATAGAACGAGATTGAAGATTTCCGCGAATCAAAGGAATGGCACAGAAAGCACAACGCTTCATGCAGCCTTCAGAGATTTTCAAATAAGCACGATGACCCGGTTGCGAGTTCACGCGTGGAGTCGCTTCCTCTTGAAGATAAGTAGGAAGGTTGAAGAAAGTTTTCTTCGTGTCACCAGCTTCTGAATTTTTTAGGATCTTAGCGATATTTTGGAATTCACCCGAACCTACGAAAAGATCAGCTTCCGGCAAACCTTCAACAAGGTCGTCTTTATAGCGCTGAGTTAAGCAACCAGCGACAACGACTTTTTTAATTTTGCCTTCTTGCTTTAGATCACTCATATCCAAAATTCTTTGGATGGATTCCTTTTTAGAATCTTCGATGAAACCACAAGTATTTACGATCACGGTGTCCGCATCTTCAGCCTCGCCAACAACTTGGTAGCCGTCTTTCATCAAAGTGCCAGCCATGATCTCACTGTCGACAAGATTCTTTGGACAACCTAAAGAGATAAAATGAACTTTGTTGTTTTGAGTTGTCTCTTGTTTCATAGATCCGTCACCTGTGCACCTTTAGGCGGTTGGTATTTAAATAAACTTTTCTTTTCTTTTTTCTTAAACTCGATGTCCGAAAACTTCAGCGTCGTTAGATTTCCGATATCGTCTTTATAAGAAATCTCGTTCAGTGTGCTGTCTTTCGGGTTTATCACGACTTGCATCGACTTCACCGTCAGATCGTCGTATAGCGGGGTTACATCGAGCTTTACAAGGTCGCCCGCTTTTTCTTCCTTCTGAACCTTGAAGTTCTTTTCTAGATCCGTTCCCAGAAGCGAAGAAATCAAAATATGCGACCTGGTTTTTTTATCGACCTTGCCTTTAGCTACTTGGACAGGCCCGCCGAATTCTTTTGGAGGAGTTTGCTCGCTCCAAATTGTGGAACCATCGAAAACCAAAAGAGTTTGCTCTGGTTTCGTGTTTTCCCAACGGAACTTACCGTTTGCTAAAAAGATTTTTCCTTCGTGCTTTGTTTCTTTGCCTAGAAGTTCTGACTTCACAGACTTTTCCACGCTCATTTCCACAAGCTTGGCGTTACGATATTTCTTAGATACTTTTTGAAGAGTCCCATTCCCCGTTGCTGCAAAAACACCCCAGGAAAAGGTCATAAGGAAAAACAAGATACTGATTCTTTTAAACATTCGCGATTTATAGCAGATGTCT
This sequence comes from Bdellovibrio bacteriovorus, assembly GCF_001592755.1. Lineage (NCBI taxonomy): Bacteria > Pseudomonadati > Bdellovibrionota > Bdellovibrionia > Bdellovibrionales > Pseudobdellovibrionaceae > Bdellovibrio > Bdellovibrio bacteriovorus. The sequence continues at coordinate 480,787 of NZ_LUKF01000001.1, forward strand.
GGACGCTCCGCAAGAGAGCCTCCTATGGGCTAGCACCCAAACCTCAAAATGGGCCGGGCACCCCAAGGCTATGTGAGCCGCCCTCGCTGTAGCCCCCGTAGTTAAGACATCATCGGCAAAAATCCAAAGCGTCTCAGGCGCAAAGTCCACAGGGCTTGTAGATTTTTCACGAAGCCTCATCTCGATGAGAGCCCTCTCGGCACGGTCCGCACCCCTCTGGTGGTGCTTGGAAAGCTTCTCCAAACAGGGGTGCAAACTCGCTCCCAATGACTCCGCAAGCCCTTGGGCCCAGGCAAAAGAGTGGTCCTTTTGATCGATACGTTTTGCCGGGGCAGGCACCACTTGGATACGACGGTTGGAAGTGAGGTTCGATAAATTTTTTCGAGCGAAATCTTGGGCGTAATACCTCCAAGCCTCTTCGTTTCCGGTTCCCTTCAGCGATAAAACGAGTTGAGAAAGAATGTCACTTCTTCCTGGATCCCAACTATAGTGAGCGCGCACTTGAAATGGCGGCACCAAAATCGGAGTGGATTGCTCCCAGCGATCGAGTTTTAGAGCACAATATCTACAAAACCTTCCCTTCGTGACCAAGAAAGATCCGCAATTCAGACAGCACGACAGGTGTTTCTTAAATAAATTAAATGTTGGATTCATCACAGTGCTTCTACTGCAAATTCTTTGACAGCTTTTGCGGCCAGGCCTAGAAACTGACTAGAGGGGAAATCATGAAACTTTTTGCTCTGATTCTGACTTTAGGTCTTTCACTTCAAGCCTTCGCGGCTCATCGTGGTCTTTCGCCAGTGCGCAAGTCCGGTGAAACTTATCAACAAGCTCGTGATCGCCATCTCTTCAATTGGAACTTCAAAATTCCATCTCCATTTCCATCGCCGTTTGATGATCATCAAGAGGAGATGTCTTTTGGTTCTCCGGTTGATAGATATAAAAAACCTTTGAAGAATTTGGATCTTAGCGAAATCCCGGACGTGGGTTCTTACGCGGATCTTGAGCGTGAATTCAAGTATGTTCGCGACACTCGTTTTCTTCAAACAGAAGATCCCTCATTCCCTCGTCGTTTGACTTGGATGTATCCTGATGACGGCTGTTATGCTCGCGCGGAAATGGCAAAGATCGGATTGGTTGAGCACAACTTCCCGGCACCTAAGAAGATTTTCGTATTCGGAAATTTGCACGCAATCACTAAGAACTCACCCACCGGTGATGTTATGTGGTGGTATCACGTAGCTGTCACTTACAGAGTGGGCAACGAAGCCTACGTTTTTGATCCTGCAATTGAGCCATCCCGTCCATTGAAATTAACAGAGTGGAACGACAAAGTCGGCGGCAGCCGCTCCAACGTTCAGTATACAATCTGTCACAAAGATACTTTCGATCCTTCGCAAGATTGCGTGAAGCCTCATGCTTTGACTGAAAAAGAAGCTGTGAGCGAACAAGTTTCCTTCTTGGAATACGAATGGGACCGCGTAAAAGAGTTGGGTCGTGATCCTTACAAGGAATTGGGTGAATTCCCGCCTTGGTCGGTAGCTCACTAGATATTGTGATATGGAATTTTTTTGATGATCGTAAAGGCGCGGTAGATTTGCTCTAAGCTCATCGCCTGCGCCATTAAGTGATTCATCACCATCGGTGACAAAGCCACCTTCAGATCGGCTCTTTTGCGAACGTCTTCGTTCACACCGAAAGCGCCACCAATAATAAAAATAGCGCGCTTCTTAGAGCTTCCCAGAATATTTTCGATTTTTTTAGAAAACTGAATCGAATCAAAAGCAGAGCCGCGTTCGTCAAAAAGAACGACGAAGTCATCGCTATTGATATTTTTAAGAATGAGTTCGGATTCTTCGTTGCGTTTAAAATCCGCATCTTCGCGCGCGGATTTTTTTGCTTTCAAACTTTGAATTTCAAAAGGAATAAAGAAAGAGATCTTCTTTTTGTACAACTCGCTGACCTCATCAGCCCAAGCCTCTTTGGCCGTCGCGAGATTGTACAAAATGAATTTCATAGATTACTGAGCCTCGCCCTTACCCAAGTAAGGATCTTTGAAACCAAGGTCTTTGCCTTCTCTCCAAAGGTTTTCAAGACTGTATTCCTGACGTACGAAATCATAGAAGATGTGAACGATCAAAGAACCGTAGTCCACAAGAACCCAACGTCCTTCGTCGATACCTTCCACACTTTGTGGATGCACGTTGTATTCTTCTTTTACCGCCATCACGATGTTTTCAGCCATAGCAGCCGCGTGACGAGTCGAAGTACCTGAAGCAATCAAAGTGTATTCACTTGGCGCGGCAATACCAGTTAAATCAAAACCACGTACATTGATGCCTTTCTTTGCGAACAAAACATTCGCGCAGAATTCAGAGAACTTTTTGAAGTCTCCGATACGGTCACCCAAGTTACGGTAAAGCTTGTGATCTTTGATATAAGATTCAACGGCTAGCGGAAGATATTTTTCTACCGGTTTACCCGTGCGCAACCACTTACGAAGTTCACTTGCAGAAATTTCGATATCACGCAAAGTGATGAACTGAATGTTACGACCCGTGTTCAACTCGATAAAGTTGAAGTCAAAGTCGGAAACCATTGGCTTTAAGTAGCCAGGCATTTCATCCAAAGACTCTGGAGTTTCGTAACCAGGACGAGTTGTTACAACCAAATTCACTTCTGAAAGAAGCTTTTGATAGTCTTTCCATTGCGAAAGCTCTTCGAACTTATCTGCACCAACAACCAAATAAAGATCGTTCGCATCGTAAGTTTTACGAAGATTCAAAACTGTATCAATCGTGTAGCTCATGCCACCGCGTTTGATTTCTTGATCGTCTACGAAGTAAGTCTCGCCATATTGTTCAAAGGCTAGGCGAGTTAGTTCCAAACGTTGTTCTGCTGTTGGACCCTCAACCGGAGTTTTCAAAGGATTTTGAGCTGCAGGAACGATGTGAACTTTTTGAAGGCCGACTTTTTTCGCTACTGTTTGAATAGCGTTGATGTGGCCCATATGCGGTGGATTAAAACTTCCACCAAAAATACCTATTTTCATTATTCTTCTTCCTCTTGCATGATTTGACGAGCAAGTTCTTGAATAAATTCTTTGATATTTTTGCCCGTCACTGCCGAGATTGCGTAAGGCTCTTGGCCCGAAATATCTTTGAACTTATTTTTAAGTTTCATCAGTTGTGTTTCGCTTAATGTGTCGATCTTGTTGAGCACAACAAACTGAGGACGCGTGGCAAGAGGGAAGAATCCTTCTTTGTCTTCGTTGTTGGTGTCGTACATCTTAAGCTCGTTATTAATATCTAAATAGTCTTCCACTGGATCACGTCCCGACATCCCGGAAGCATCAATCAAGTGAATGAAAAGACGTGTGCGTTCGATGTGTTTTAGGAATTGAATTCCTAATCCCACACCTTCGTGCGCGCCCTTCACTAATCCTGGGATATCCGCAACGACGAATGACGTGTAGTCACCGGCTTTGACGACACCCAAGTTCGGAGTCAAAGTTGTAAAAGGATAATCCGCGATCTTCGGACGAGCCGCAGAGATGCGCGAAATCAAAGTGGACTTTCCAGCATTTGGAAAACCAATGATTCCCACGTCGGCGATCAATTTCAACTCAAGCTTAACTTCAATCTCTTCACCGTCTTCGCCAGGTTGTGCGTAGTCCGGAGCTTGATTCACACTTGTTTTGAAAAACTCGTTACCCATTCCGCCACGTCCGCCTTTAAGCAAAACGTATTCAGAAATTCCCGTCATATCGACAATGATTTCGCCTTCAAGAGTACGAATCACTGTTCCTTCAGGAACAATCATCACAAGGTCTTCACCGTTGTGACCGGATTTTTGTCGACCCATACCCATCTGGCCATTTTGTGCCGCATATCTTTTGTTCTGACGAATATCGACAAGAGAATTGATATGTTTAGACGTGCGGATAATGACGTCGCCGCCTTTTCCGCCGTTACCACCATCAGGACCACCGCGAGGCATAAGCGATTCACGGCGATAGCTGACGCAACCAGGACCACCTCGGCCTGACGCAAGAGATATTTTTACTTCATCGATAAACTTCATATAGCACCAACGGTCACGGCTGTATCACAGATTCACTGAGATGGGCATGCCAGAGTAAGGACATTGAAAGCGTTATAGGGGGAAAAGATGTGGGGTGAGGCCCAAACAGAAAAAGGAGCCAGTTTGAGGTGGCTCCTTTTCAGTATGAAAAATTCTTGATGCTTATCAGAACTGATTAATCGAAACGATTAAACAGCTTTTGGATAAACACTAACTTTGAAACGCTCTTTAGAGAAACGTTCAAACTTAACAAGACCTTCGACAACAGAATAGATCGTGTAATCGCGACCCATTTTAACATTGTTACCCAAGTGGAATTTTGTTCCACGTTGACGAACAATGATTGTTCCCGGAAGAACTTTTTCACCACCAAAGCGTTTTACACCTAAGCGTTTACTCTGTGAATCACGACCGTTCTTTGTACTACCACCGGCTTTTTTACTTGCCATGACTAACCTCTCTTAAGAATTAAAAATTATGCTTTCTTAGAAGTTTTCTTAGCTGCTTTTTTCTTAGCGCCAGTTGCTTTTTTTGCAGTCTTTTTAACTGCTTTTTTAGCAACTTTCTTTTTCGCTACTTTTTTAGCCGCTTTTTTAACAACTTCTGCAGTTCCTTTGTTCGCTGCGCGCTCTTTACGAGCTGCTACGCGAGCTTGTGCTTTTTCTGCACGAACTGCTGCTACGTCTACTACTTTTGCAGATTCATCTGTTTTCGCAGTTTTACCGTCGAAAGAGATCGCCTTAACAAAAAGCTCTGTGAACTCTTGTTTGTGAGTTGCAAACTTTCTGTAACCTTGACGACGCTTCTTTTTGAAGACGATTTGTTTTCTTGTTTTAGCTTGTTTTGTAACTACAACAGTTACTTTCGCGCCTTTTACAAGAGGTTGACCAACAGCAGTGGACTCACCACCAACCATCAAAACTTCGTTGATTTCAAACTCTGCGCCAAGTGCTTGCTCAAGCTTATCTACTTGAAGAACGTCACCAGCTTGAACTTTATATTGCTTACCGCCTGTACGAATAATCGCGTACATGAAATACCTCCAGCTACCCGAATTAAGCCAATGGTAAATGCCACCTCGCACTAGGTTTTGTCAACCTAATACATGCTATTTTTTTCAGCTTTAAAAGGGAGAAAAAGAGAATAGCTTTGGCCCCCCTTAAATGCAAATCATTGTTGCAGTTTTTTAGAGGGGTCTAGGGTTAAAAGAAAAGCCTGTTTTTTCAGCAACTTAGCTACTTTTAGGGCCTTAAAAGTTCACGCTTAATCGCGTCGCTCAGTTGCACCTTCGGGTTGTTTACAAGAGCTTTAATCATCTCCATGTGATCTTTATATGCCTTCTCAGTACCCGCTGTACGAGCTTTGGCGGCAATAACGCGCAGCTCATCTTTTTCTCGGCGCAAAGATTCAAAGATGACTTCGGCCTTCTCACTGCTGTTTCTGATGGCACTTTTGCTTTCCAGGAAATATTCCGCCGCTTTATCGTAACGGCCGGCCTGGGCATTAATGCCTGAACCTACTAGATAATCCCGTTCAGACTTCTGCACTTTCGCATCTTTCAAATAGACTTCATAAGAATCAGCAGACTCTTTATACTTCTTCGTCGCTTCTTCTATCTTATTGGACGTGCGAAGCTTGTCGGCTTCCAAGCGTGTTTGATTGAAGTAGACTCGAGCTTTATAGCTATCGCCATACATGCCGGCAATTCCTTGGCGCATCAGTTGATTTCGTTCAACATCAGAAAAACCTGCGGCCTTTAAAAGATCTGCTTTCTGTTTTAAGTCGGCTGCAGAATAAGTTCCGTAACCACGCCCGGTCTCTGAAGCTATTTCGTGAGCTTTGACCAAGGCCTCTTTTTGTTCCGCTGTCAAAGCACGGCCCAAAGATTTTTCAGCCTCTGCGATACGTTCGGCGTTTGAAAGCTTGGCCATCTTTGCTAAATCCACGGCCGCTTCGCCTGCTTTACTTGCGACCGCCGTTTCTTTAGCGGCCAATCCACCCGCTTGCAGAAGTTTTGCAAGCTTCGGCGCTTTCGCTAAAACATTCACTGCTTTTCCAGGGCTCACGACAGAAAGAACACCGTAACAAAGCATCTCGGCTTGAGCTTCGTTATTAAAACACGCAAGCTTCACACCTTGCTTTTCTAGGTATTGCTTTCCTTTTTCTAAAAGGTTTAATGAAACCTCAGACATCTTCTTAAGGTCGGCGTCGCTAAGCGAACCATCTTGGCGCATTCTCCATAAAGCCAGTGGTGCTAAAATCGGATTTGAGAACATCACAGCCTTTGAATATGTTTTGATTGATGAATCAAACGTGCTTGAGCGGCACTCGGGACTGTTCCAACATTCACGAATATTGGCTGCTCCCTTTCCTGCTAAATCAGGGATTGAAGAAAGAGCTTCCCAAAAATCTTTACCTACTTCGACAGCGCCGGAAAAACATCCCTTCAACTGATCTATGGGTCTCATTAGACCTGAATCACAAACTGCACCTGGGGAGCATGAACGAATAGAAGAAGCGACTTCGGGGTCGGACTTCGCCAGGTTTTCGCAGCCCGCAAGCTTTTGCTCGGCCTTACACATTTCCGAGGCCAGCTTTAAGGGTTCAGGAATTCGTTCGCAATCTCCTAAAAATTTCGAACATGACAAACTGATGTCGGCAGAAAGCACCGACAATGGAAAAAGCAAAGTTAGAATAAGGAGTTGAATCGCCTTCATAAACATTACATCGGCATTTGATCATGGTTCTAAACCGCTTTTATGGAATAACTATGGACGGAAGGTAACCCGGTCTAGGCTAGGTAGGTACTGCTGCGCGTGATGCAATCTCTAAAAAGAAATTTTAGGGTTATTGAAAACAAGGTGAGGAGTTCTCGATGAAGAAGGTTGGGGAGTTTCTGAAAAAATCTCGCGAGGCTAGAAATCTCTCTCAGGGAGATGTTTCCACCCACCTCGGCTACAACACCCCTCAGTTCATCTCAAATTGGGAACGCGGTCTTTCTCTTCCCCCCGTCACCACTCTAAAAAGCCTCGCAAAACTTTACAAAATAAATGCTGACGAACTTTTTCAAATGATTTTGGAAGAGCACCTTGAACAAACAGCAGAATCTCTTCGCCAAAAATTTGAGGAAGAGAATCTAAAATATTCTAAACAAAGAAAATCTCGTACTGCTCTAAGTGGTAGTTAGGCTCGATCTTGAAAGCCACTGAACGACCGAGTTTTTTCTCGATGCTTTCAAGACTTTCACCCTCAACTTCATAAATCCAATCCACCACGCCACTATGGCAATGAATGACGACATTTGTTTTCTTATTGATAAGCATGTCGGCATCGCGCTCAAGCTCACGGAAGATTTCATTCGCGACAGTTGATTTGCGCTTAATATAACCTTTGCCATCACAGTAAGAGCAAGGCTCACACAAAGTCTTAATAAGACTTGGACGAATGCGCTTACGAGTCATTTCCACAAGTCCCAATTGCGACATTGAAACGATATTTGTGCGTGCACGGTCGCGACCCAACTCTTCCGCTAAAGCTTCTAAAACTTTTTCGCGGTGAGATTCTTTTTCCATGTCGATGAAATCGATGATGATGATACCGCCGCAGTTACGAATGCGCAGTTGGTGGGCCGTCTCGCGAACCGCTTCCAGATTGGTTTTTAAGATGGTGTCTTCCAGGTCTTTTTTACCGACGAATTTACCGGTATTTACGTCGATAACGACAAGGGCTTCGGCTTCATCAATCACAATGTAACCGCCGGACTTTAACCAGATTTTTCTTTCCATCGAGCGAGAAATTTCAATATCGATGTCGTACAAATCAAAAAGAGGTTTTTGCTCTTCGTAAAGGACGATGTTCTGCTTGTACTTAGGCATGAACTGGGACACGAACTTCACAACTTTTTTATGAATCTCGATACTATCAACCCACACGCTTGTCACATCTTCGGACATCAAATCACGAAGCGCACGCAACTCAACATCGAGCTCCGTGTGAACCATGCCTGGTGTTTTTTTCTTTTCGTAGTTTTTGAAAATCTCTTTGCTAAGACGATCTAGGTATTCGATGTCGGCCTTCAACATCTCTTCCGATGCGCCCTCCCCTGCCGTACGTACGATCACGCCGCCGGAAGGATTGATTTTTTGAACAAGCTTACGCAGACGTTCACGTTCTGTTTCATCTTCGATACGACGAGAAATTCCCAAGTGGCGCACCGTCGGTAAAAACACCACGAAACGGCCGGGCAGTGAAAGATGTGTCGTTAAACGCGCGCCCTTGGTGCCCAGCGGATCTTTCGCCACCTGAACTAAAATGGACTGACCCTCTTTCAATAAATCCTGAATCGGAGTCTTGTTTTGGTGAGAAGGAAGTTTGTCGTCGTCCCCTTCCATTTCCAAGGGTTCCTCACGATCGACGTCAGAAAGGAAGTTGTCGTCCACGTCTTCACGAATGTCGCCCACATAAAGGAAAGCCGCTTTTTCTAAACCAATATCCACGAAAGCCGCCTGCATACCAGGAAGAACTCTTAAGACGGTCCCGCGATGGATCGACCCGACCAAGGTCGGCGAAGTTTTACGTTCAATTTTTAAATCAGAAAGAATGCCGCCATCGACATAGGCCACACGAGTTTCTTGAGGTCTCACATTGATGAGAATTTCAGCTGACACAACAACCTCCTACCCTAGTTCATTAGTCCAGAAACAAGACCGAGAGCAAATAATATTTAATATTGAAACACATCTGGCCGAAAAGATCATGGAAATAGAGCCTTTACCGGAGATTACGATGGCAACAATTGATGAACTGTTCAAACTCATGGTGGAACAAGGAGCCTCCGACTTGCACATTACAAGCGGTGCACCTCCGTATTTGCGTCTCCATGGAAACATGATTCCGTTGAACTATCGCGAATTGACGAACCAAGACGTACAAGGTTTGCTCTTCGAGATTCTTTCTGAGAAGCAGAAAAAAGCCTTTGTCGAAAAATGGGAACTGGATTTCGCTTACACTCTTTCAGGCATTGGACGTTTTCGTTGCAATATCTTTATGCAAAGAAAAGGTCTTGGCGCCGTTATGCGTATCATTCCAGAAAAAATTAAAACGGCACAAGAATTGGGTTTACCTCCAGCAGTAATGGATATGATTGATTGCGATCGTGGTTTGATCTTAGTTACGGGTCCTACGGGTTCCGGTAAATCAACAACGCTTGCAGCGATGATCCATCAGATCAACGCCACTCGTGAAGCGCACATCATCACGGTGGAAGACCCGATCGAGTTCGTGCATCCCAACTTAAAAGCCTTGGTGAATCAACGTGAAGTGGGAAGTCACACGAAAAGTTTCGCGAACGCCTTGAAAGCGGCCTTGCGTGAAGATCCAGATATCTTGCTGGTCGGTGAGTTGCGTGACTTAGAAACTATTTCGTTAGCATTAACGGCAGCGGAAACAGGTCACATCGTATTTGGTACTCTTCACACGAACAGTGCCGCGAAAACTGTCGATCGTATCATCGACGTTTTCCCTGCAGGCCAACAACAACAAATCCGTACGATGCTAGCGGAAAGCTTGCGCGGAGTTGTCGCGCAAACACTTTTCTCGCGCGCCGATGGACAAGGTCGTGTGGCTGCTTACGAAATCATGCGTAATACAAAAGCCATCTCGAACTTGATTCGTGAAGGTAAAGTCCATCAAATCCCTTCAGCCATGCAAACAGGCTCAAGTCAGGGTATGGTGCTTTTCGAAAAATACATCGAAGACTTGGTTCGCAAAGGAAAAGTTTCTGCAGCCGATGCAAAAACTTTCTTGGGTCAAGCTGGCGGTGGAGATACGACGATTCAAGGAACTATGGCCGGAGGCTCTGCCCCACGCACCAAAGTTGGCTAATTTAGAAATCGTAAGAAAAATGAACTATTGAGGGAGCCTTGGCAAGATTTGCCAGGGCTCTTCTGCTTTTCAACTCTTGATCAAACACATTGGAATAATCATAAGTTTTAGCTGCGGGGCGCGAGGAGTCATAAACAACGTAACCCAAGCCCGCCGCAAATCCGATCAAAGCTCCGGTCGTAATATTATTCGTGTGCTCTTCGGGTTCACCGTAGAATGAAAGTGTGCTCAGCCCCAGGATGGCTCCGCCAAGACTGGAAAACAAAACAGTGGCGATACTTCTTTTTACCGTTCTGTCTGCTTGCGCAAAAGAAGCTGAGGAAGTGAACAAAATCACGGATGTTAATAAAACTGAGGTCCACTTCTGTGGCGTCATGATTGCCTCCTGCAACGAACTAAGATAACTTTTCTTATTTAAACACTCTTGAGGTGCCCGGTGCAACTAAGTCGTTATATTGATCATACTCTTTTGAAACCTGAAGCGCAGTTAGCGCAAATCGAAAAACTCTGTGCAGAAGCCAAAGAACACGGCTTTTTCAGCGTTTGCGTGAATACCTCCTATGTTCCAGCATGTGCGGAACTTCTGAAAGACTCTTCCGTCAAAGTTTGCTGCGTTGTCGGCTTTCCTTTGGGAGCGATGGATACAGAAAGCAAAGCTTTTGAAACTTCAACGGCTATTAAAAACGGTGCTGGCGAAATCGATATGGTGATCCATGTCGGCGCTTTGAAAGACCGTCGCTTAGACTATGTGCGAGATGATATCAAAGCCGTCGTGAAAGCGGCGCAAGGTCGCACGGTGAAAGTGATCATCGAGACATCCCTTCTTAATAACGAAGACAAGGTGTTGGCGTGCAAAGCGGCGATGGAAGCCGGGGCTCACTTTGTGAAAACATCCACAGGATTTGGCGGTGGTGGTGCGACCGTCGATGATGTCAAACTCATGAAATCAGTTGTTGGTGATGCGCTGGAAGTAAAAGCTTCTGGTGGCATTAAAGATATCGCTCAAGCCAAAGCGATGATTGATGCAGGGGCAACTCGCTTGGGAACAAGCTCTGGAATCATCATCGTACAGGGCGGCACCGTTCAAGGAGGTTACTAATGGCATTTCTTCCGGCAGAAATTATTAAAGCGAAGCGCAACGGTCGCGAACTTTCTTACGACGAGATCAATGAATTTATTCTAGGATATGCGCGCGGTCAGATTCCTGATTATCAAATGTCGGCGCTTTTGATGGCGACCTTTTTTAAGGGCATGACGACGGAGGAAACTCTCTCACTCACGAAAGCCATGCTTCACTCTGGTGAAGTTGTGGATTTTTCTTCCGTACCGGGATTTAAAGTCGATAAACACTCTACTGGCGGCGTGGGTGATAAGACCAGTTTGATCCTTGGTCCCATCGTTGCCGCAGCTGGTGTGCCCGTACCGATGATCTCCGGCCGCGGCTTAGGCCATACCGGTGGAACTTTAGATAAGCTTGAATCTATTCCTGGATTCAATACGCAAAAATCTTTGCCTGAATTCGTAGAGCTTGTTCGCAAACATGCGATTTGTTTTATCGGTCAAACAAAAGAAATCTGCCCTGCGGATAAAAAGATCTATGCTCTTCGTGACGTGACGGCGACAGTGGAAAGCCTTCCACTGATTTGTGCTTCTATCATGTCTAAGAAATTGGCCGAAGGCATTGATGGTTTGGTGCTGGACGTGAAGTTCGGCTCTGGCGCTTTCATGAAAACTCCAGCCTTAGCAGAAGAACTCGCTTTGAATTTGATGGCGATTGCTAAAGGTTATGGAAAGAAAGTTACATCTTTGCTAACGAATATGGACCAACCCTTGGGTCGCTTTGCCGGAAATTCTTTGGAAGTCGAAGAATGCGTTGCAATCATGAAGAATGAAAAGTTCATGGGGCCGGGTGGTTACGATCTTTATGAGGACACGCGCGAACTCAGCCTTCAGCTTTCTGCTCACATGCTGCTTTTGGCAGGAGTTGGCCGCACGGCTGAAGAATCTTATAAAATTGCCTTAGATATGCTGACTTCAGGAAAGGCGATGGCGAAGTTTGAAGAGCTTTGCGGGATCCATGGCGGAAATCTGAAAGCCCTTCCAAAACCACAACACAAAATGACTATTACCGCAGAAAAGGCCGGTTATGTGCACGGCTTCCACACAGAAAGCATTGGTATTGCGGGCATTATTATTAAAGCCGGACGTGCACAGACCACCGACGTGATCGCGCCTACAGCCGGGATAGAATTTCATGTTAAAGTCGGCGACGAAGTGAAGGCTGGCGACACTGTGTTCACGTTGCACGGCGATGACAAAGACTTGCTGCAATCGGCAGTTCCCCTGTTGAAATCAGCGGTGAATATTTCCTTGCCAAAAATTGCAAAGCCTAGTTTGATACTGAAGACTTTGAGCTAATACTCGAGGGACGCAGAGGAGAAAATTTTGGTATTAAATAAGCTTCAAGAAACCATCACCTATATCCGTACTAAAACTTCGGCTAAACCGAAGATCGGTGTTGTTTTAGGTTCCGGTCTTGGTGCTTTCGTGAAGGATGTGGAAGTTGAAATCACACTTCCTTACAAAGACATCCCGCACTTTTCTCCCCCGACAGTTGAAGGCCACTCTGGAAATTTGATTTTCGGTAAAGTGAACGGTCAACAGATTGTGATTCTTCAAGGTCGCAATCATTATTACGAAGGACACAGCATGGAAAGTGTTGTGTTCCCTACTCGTACATTAGCGATGTTGGGTATTGAAACTTTGATCCTGACAAACTCTGCCGGTGGTTTTGGCGAAAACATGCAAGCTGGTGACTTCATGATTATTGAAGATCACATCAACTTGATGGGTACGAATCCCTTGATGGGCCCGAACATTAAAGAACTGGGTCCTCGTTTCCCTGATATGACAGAAGCTTATGACAAGCGTTTGATCTCTATCATGGAGCAAGTTTTGTTAAAGCAAGGCACACGCTTTCACAAAGGTGTTTACTGTGGCGTGAGTGGCCCTACTTATGAAACGCCTTCTGAAGTCCGTTACTTGAAACTTATTGGCGGCAAAGCTGTCGGTATGAGTACGGTTCCAGAAACAATTGCAGCAAACCACTTGGGTCTTCGCGTGGCGGCTTTAAGCTGTATCACGAATTTGGCGGCGGGAATTTCATCGCAAAAACTTTCGCACGATGAAGTGACTGAGACCGCAAAACGTGTCGAAATTCAGTTTTTATCTTTCCTAAAAGAATTTATCGGACAGATCTAAATCAGGTCTTATTTCCCTACAAAACATGAGGCTTCTTAATGTCATTATTTAGTGACTGTGGAGCCGTAATTTTTCAGCACTAGGCTTACCTTTAGATCCTTGGGTCCAGGTCCAGTTTAAACCGTTCTAGCCTCAAATTAAGACATATAATTACCGAAGAGCTAACCGATTGGGCCAACCGATTGCGTCTCACTAATAGGGACCAGGATGGCCCGCACAGGGAGTGAACATGGATGTTCAAAAAATTCTCTCGGCGGTTGTCTGCATCTTCGTATTAGCATCTTGTGGCAACAAATCGCCTAGCACCGTATTTCCGGAAAATGGAGCGATGGACTCGAGCGCATGCACGGGCCAAGCAATCCAGAATAAATTCATCGTCCAATGGGAAGATGGAAAATTTACGGTGGAACAGGCCGCAAACGCTGACGAATTTACGAAAAATTTTATCGAGCCACAGCTAGAGAAGATCCGCTATGTGGAGTTCGACCGTCAAATTCAAACATCTAAAACTGATGAAATTCAAGCCAATGCCTATTCCGATAGTTGGGGGCAGACAAAGATAGGTGCGCCTTCTTTGTGGGCTCAAGGCATTCAAGGACAGAATGTTAAAATCGCCGTTGTTGATGCGTTCGTCGACACAAGCCATCCGCAAATCAAACCGCGTATTGCTGTGAACACGGCAGAGATTCCCAATAATGGCAAAGACGATGACGGTAACGGCATTGTTGATGACTATTATGGAGCTTCATTTGTCTCTATTCCAAATAACAATCCAACACCCAGCTCGCATGGAACTCATGTGGCAGGTATTATCGCTGCGGACGAACGCTATGGTTCTGTCCAAGGTGTCGCTCCTCGATCGCAACTGATTCCTGCGCAATTTATTGCCAATGATGGTGGTGGTTCGTTAGGTGATGCGGTTCTGGCTTTGCAATACTCGGCTTCGCGTGGAGCTAAAATTATTAACGCAAGCTGGGGTGGAGCTCCGTGTGTGGCTTCTCTAAGAAATGCCTTCGTTGAACTTCAAGGAAAAGGCATCTTAGTTATTGTTGCCGCTGGTAATGATGGACGTGATGTCGATGTTTACCCTGAGTTCCCCGCTTCATTTGGTTTAGCAAATCAAATCACAGTCGCTGCTTCTTCGGTGTCTGATTTCATGACCTCTTGGTCAAACAGTGGATTCAATCTTGTTCACGTCGCGGCTCCGGGAGAAAGAATTCTAAGTACGGTTCCTGGTAACTCGACAGCTTATATGGACGGCACAAGCATGGCAGCTCCGATGGTTTCTGGTGCGGCAGCGCTTTTGTGGAGTGCTCGCCCGACCGCTTCGGCAGCGCAAATTAAGCAGTCGATTTTGCAGTCCGTCGATGTCGTTCCAGGACACGAATTTAAAGTAAAAACTCAAGGACGCATTAACGTAGAAAAGGCGTTTGAAGTCTTAAAGCAGTTAGTTCCATAAATTCAATAACATAGCCTCAATCGCGCGTCGCATAAATAGTAGGCGGCGCGTCTCTAATTTTAAGGTGATTCCTAACAACCTCATGATAGATTGGTCCCTTGTTTTTTAAGGGTCTTCCCCTTCATAAAAAGGAATCATATGAGCACAGAAATTTCATCTGGCATTCAAGCTCGCCTCAACGATCTTGAAAAACGTAATGAAGCTGCAATGGCCGGTGGTGGCGCTGCACGTATTGCGAAACACAAACAAGGTGGACGTCTTACTGCCCGCGAAAGAATTGATGTTCTTGTCGATCCAGGCAGCTTTGTCGAGATGGACCGTTTTGTTACTCACCGTTGTACTAATTTCGGTATGGATAAAACTGTTGTTCCTGGTGACGGTGTTATCACTGGTTACGGTCGTATCAACGGCAAACTCGTTTATGTCTCTTCTCAAGATTTCACTGTCATCGGTGGATCTATGTCGCGCACTCAAGCTAATAAAATCTGTAAAGTGATGGATTTGGCGATGAAAAATGGTGCGCCTTTTATCTCTATCAACGACTCCGGCGGAGCTCGTATCCAAGAAGGTATTGAATCCTTGGGTGGTTACGCGGACATCTTCACTCGCAATACAATGGCTTCTGGATTGATCCCGCAAATCACGGCGATCATGGGCCCTTGTGCGGGTGGTGCCGTTTACTCCCCTTCCATCACTGATTTTGTCTTCATGGTTAAAAACACAAGCTATATGTTTGTGACAGGCCCTGACGTTATTAAGACTGTGACTCACGAAGAAGTGACGAAAGAAGACTTGGGTGGCGCAACGACTCACTCTGCGAAATCAGGTGTGGCTCACTTCGCAGCCGAAGATGACAAGCACTGCTTGTTGTTGATTCGTGAATTGATGAACTTCCTTCCTTCAAATAATTTGGATGATGCTCCCGTTCTTCCGACGAATGATCGTCCGGACCGCGTGACTGAATCTTTGAATACATTGATTCCAGAAAATCCAAAAAAACCTTATGACATGTTGGGTGTTATCACTGAGTGTGTGGATGAAGGTTACTTCCTTGAGGTTCATAAGCACTTCGCGCAAAACGTGATCGTGGGTTTTGCACGCTTCAACGGACGCCCTGTAGGTATCGTCGCAAATCAGCCGAACGTACTTGCAGGTTGCTTGAATATCGAAGCTTCTCGTAAAGCGGCTCGTTTCATCCGTTTCTGTGATGCTTTCAACATTCCTATCGTTTCTTTCGTCGACGTTCCGGGCTTCTTGCCGGGTAAAGACCAAGAGTGGAACGGTATCATCACTCACGGTGCAAAACTTCTTTACGCTTATGCCGAAGCGACTGTGCCTAAGATCACGATCATCACTCGTAAAGCTTACGGTGGTGCTTACATCGTCATGGGCTCTAAACTTCTTCGTTCTGACGTGAATCTTGCTTACCCATCTGCGGAAATCGCGGTGATGGGTGCTGAAGGTGCCGTTAGCATCATCAGCCGCGAAGAGATCTCGAAAGCTAAAGATCCTGTCGCAGAAAAAGCTCGCCTCACAGCAGAGTACGAAGCGAAGTTCAGCAATCCATATGTTTCTGCAGAACTTGGATACACAGATGAAGTGATCGAGCCAGCTATGACTCGTAAACGCATCATTGATTCACTCGAGATGTTGAAACATAAACGCGACATTATGCCGGCTAAAAAGCACGGAAATATTCCTCTTTAATGAGAGAGTGAAGGAAAGCTTTATATGGCATTATTTAAAAAAATTCTGATTGCGAACCGTGGAGAAATCGCTATCCGTATCACTCGCGCTTGTCGTGAGTTGGGTATCGGATCTGTTGCGGTTTTCTCTGATGCGGATCGTGACAGTCTTCACGTTTTCTTGGCGGATGAGGCTTATCACATTGGGCCTTCTCCTTCGAAAGAAAGCTATTTGAACTACAAAAAAATCATCGAAGTGGCAAAACAAGCTGGCGTGGATGCGATTCACCCGGGTTACGGTTTTCTTTCTGAAAACACTGTTTTTGCCAAAGCTTTGGAAGAAGCGGGCATTACATTCATCGGCCCTACGGTTTCTAATATTGAATCCATGGGTGATAAGCTTTCAGCAAAAGCCTTGATGAAAAAAGCCGGTGTTCCGACGGTTCCAGGCAGTGACGGCGGTGTTGAGACGGTCGAGCAGGCGCAAGCTATTGCTGAAAAAATCGGTCTACCTGTCATCATCAAAGCCTCTGCCGGTGGTGGTGGTAAAGGGATGCGTGTTGTTCGTAAGATGGATGAACTTGAAAGTGCGTTCCGTGCGTGCCGCTCTGAAGGTCAGAACTATTTCGCAGATCCTACCGTGTACATCGAAAAATTCATCAACGATCCAAAACACATCGAGATTCAAGTGTTCGGCGATCAACACGGCAACCACGTTCACTTGTTTGAGCGTGAGTGCTCGGTTCAACGTCGTCACCAAAAGATCATTGAAGAATGTCCATCCCCTTCAGTGCCGAACGATGTTCGTTTGCGCATGGGTGATGCGGCTGTTCGCGCAGCTAAGCAGATCAATTACGTGGGTGCGGGTACTATCGAATTCATTTTCGATAACACGACAAAGGAATTCTACTTCATGGAGATGAACACTCGTCTTCAAGTAGAACACCCGATCACTGAAATCGTGACTGGTTTTGACTTAGTAAAAGAACAAATCAATGTAGCGGCCGGCAGACCTCTTTCTTTCAAACAGGAAGATATCAAACAAAAAGGTCATGCGATCGAAGCGCGTATCTGTGCTGAAGATCCTATCACGTATAAACCTCACCCTGGTGTGATTCGCGCTTGTCGCCATCCGCAAGGTCCGTTCATGCGCGTGGATTCTTACGCATATCCTGGTTACGAAGTTCCTATCTTCTATGACCCAATGATCGCGAAAGTCATCACTTGGGGTGATAAGCGTGACGAAGCTATCGATAGAATGCAGCGTGCGTTGTCAGAGTTTGTTCTAACCGGAATTAAAACCAACATCGTTCTTCATAAAACGATCTTGGATCATCCGAAATTCCGCGATGGATCTTATACGACTCAGTTTATTGAAAAGAACTTTGAAGTGATCGAACCACAGCTCTTTAAAGAAGTTGAAGATCCGGTGTTTTTGATTGCAGCGGCTATCACTGCTTACAATGACCGTAAATCCAAAGATGTTCGTCAGTTGAACCTGACTTCAAACTGGAAACGCGTCGGTCGTAAACTTCAATTAAGGACGTAACATGTATTTTGAAGCAGAACTTAACGGCAAAAAATATAAAGTCGACGTGACTGAACAGCGCTCTACTTGGAAAGTTTCTTTACAAGAAGAAGGTAAAAACTGGCTTCACTACGACATTTCTAAACGTGACTTTAAAGAGGCCGAGCAATACATCAGCTTCCTTTTTGAAGGGAAATCTTACTTGATTGACGTGATCGGGCAAGACACTGAATACACTGTGTTTACTCGTAACTCATTCCGTACAATCAAGGTGTTCAATGATGAAATGCTTCTGCATGAATCTTTGAAAAAGGGCGGCAACTTCGGCGCCGACCAAGAGCTGAAATCCGGCATGCCTGGTAAGATCATCGAGATCTTTGCAAAAGAAGGCGAAATCGTTAAAGCCAATAAGCCGCTTCTAATTATGGAAGCGATGAAAATGGAAAACGAAATGCGCGCCACTCGCGACGTGAAGATCAAAGAAATCAAAGTTAAGCAAGGCGACTCGGTTGAATCCGGGGCTGTGTTGATTAAGTTTGAAGAGCCTTAGGGCTTAAAGAAAAAGGGGCTGATGAAGCCCCTTTTTTGTTAGAATTTGATTGTATTTCTGAGCAGAGAATTAGGTCTATTAACTTCAACTGGTGAATCTGAGTTTTGGTTCTGACCATTAACCAACAATCCCTTTGTGCCGATGCGCCAGCAGTAGGGAGAGCATGTGCGCAAATATCCTACCGTTGCTCTATTAAGGCTTTCCATCTTCAACTTCATGTGGCTTTAAGTTGAGCGACTGTAAAATGTAATTGAGGTCAGATTCATTTAAAAAACCCAGCTTTAACATTGGAAGACCATCGTTTCGATAGAGAAACAATCTTGATTTGCCGATCTTTTTATAAGAAGAAAAACTAGTCTTCTTAATCGCCTTGAAGTTAAGACTAAAAAAGTGGCGTACATATATATGCAAATCTTCAATTTTAACTGCAGGAATTCTAACTGCACATAAAGAAAATGTTAAAAGTACCACTCCCAAGCAGATGTAAATTGCCTTGTATGTTAAATTTTCTTCTGGCAAAGCACTAAAGAAAAGGATCAGAGAAATAAGAATAACTCCTACTGTAGTCTGTTTTCTATGATAAATAGATTTCATCATTACTTGCCTTGCTCGTCAGCTAGCTTATCCAAAGCATCTTTTTGGATCGTAATTTTCAACAAGATCGCAGTTATTCCCGCTGTAACCGCAGCACACATAACCGCCGCGGCTAATGAAGCCCCTTTTTTATTTCTATATTCGTTAGCGCTTATTTCGTACCGCTGGATTTTTTCTCTTTCGGTGCGGGGCTTGCGGGGTTCCCCATCATTCCGCCAGCATTCATACCGCCGGTAGCACCCATCATAGCACCTGTACCGCCACCGCCGATCATCATACCCATGCCACCACCGTAAACGCCCATTCCTGGATACATTTGACCGCCCATTGCGCAGGCTGTGATGAAACCTGAGACGTCCATGTTGCCGCCGATTTCTTGTTTTGGTTTTCCCGCCCATTCAAAGGTGGCAAAAGATTTTCCTTCTTTAGCTAGTTCCTTTTTTCTTTGATCAAAGGCCATCTGTGCGGAAGCGATCAAACCCACGCATTGGCTTGCGTTCTGGCTGCCGATTTGTTTCATCATCGGTTCGATTTTTGCGCAGAAGTCTTTATCGTAAGTAACTTTCGCTTCCACTTTTTTATCGTCAGGCATTTGATACATCAGACTTTGCTTGATATCGCATTCAGAACCGTTGCGCTCAAAAGTAGTCTCGGTGGCTTTTGTGATTGGCAAGTTCCAGCCGTTCTTCTTAGCTTCTTCGCGGTATTTCTTTTGTTCAGTGATGTCGAATTCTTTATTCACAGAAACGATTTTTCCGTCCTGTCTTTTTACGTGAATTACGCGCTGAACAGTTTCAAACTCTGGCTTTCCCATGCCAGTGCCCATTTTCATTTGTTTCGTTTTATACACGATGGTCTCTACGCCATCTTTGTTGTTACGAGACACGATGTTTTCCGGGCGCAAAACCTGAGTAGCGCCATTCGCATCGAAATAGAGTGATGAGCCGTCGGCATCCATTCCATAAGTAAAATCTTGGACAGCACCATTAGCAGCCATGACACACTTATCGCCAAAATAACCCATTGTTGTTGCATGCGCAGAACCTGCTAACATGACCAAGCCAAGAACTGTTTTAAACATTGTTCCTCCCGATAGTTCCAGTAAATTTTTTGAAATACGAACTTAATTAGGATAATGGGAATACTGTGGTTCTACATTCCCATACCTTCAAATCTGGACCTTAAAGTGTTTTCCTCAGGAAATTTAGGGCTTAATTCGCGAAACAATCCGACAACTAGAAAGCTCTACCACGTGTTTGACCGTCTTTTGTTGGCCGCAAGCTAAGATATATTTTGGACACGCTTGGTTTTCTTCGTAATAGCAAATCTGCCCCTGGCGCTGTTTTGCGTGCCAGTTAATACGATAGCGGGGATCAGTGGATGTCGGGGCCTGACTTAACCACACCTTTCCATTTTCTTGAAAGACATATCCTTCCACCTTCGTGTTCTTAGCGAAAACAGAAGCCGAAAATAGCAATATCGAAGTAAAGATTATTGACCTCATCGTACCCCCGACTTACTTTTTTCACGACTGGAGCTTTGTTCATTTATTTTCTCAAATCCCATTTGCGCGATTTCTTCAAGTCGCGCCCAGGATTTTTCGGAAGCCCCCGCTGCGAACTTTTCTATACATCGAGCTTCTTCAGAATAAAAATCTTCGTGCGGTTTAATCATCTCGCAATAGCTAGCAATGGGTTTTGAATTGCTTGTAAACGCCAGATAAGTATCAACCGCGTTTTTTCCTACATGCTGCTTGAAGCAATCTTGTCTTCTTTGTGACTCTTTAAATGTTTGTTCGGCGCTAGCTAAGGCGGGAATTGGACGAGCACACTTATTTATGACATGTCTTGGATTTAGTGAAGTTTTCGACCAATCCATAAATACCGTTTCCATGTAGGCTGCTTTTCCTTGAGCACATGCCGACGGAACCGGTTTCTGATCACAGGCCTTTAAGTCTTTAGCTAAATCTTCAATTTTTCTTTTCTTATATTCTTCAAATCCCGCTTCATCGTTAATCGCATAAAGTTCTTCCAAGCGATTGCGTATTTCTGCTTTACGTAACTCCGAAGCTTCATCATCACTTTCGCGATAAAAATCCATCTCCCCTTGAAGATTTTCAATCATGCGTGGAAGGTCGGTTTCCATATTTCCGTTTTGAATCAAGGCCTTCAGCTGTTCAATGGCCGCGGCCTCAAAAGCGGACCGGTTCTTTTTAAGTTCGTTCTTTTCGGCCTCTACCATTTCCTTTTTACTGCAACCTGTTTTATTTTTTAAATCACTGAGGTATTTCAAATTCAAAGTGTTCTGCGACAGAAGGTTTTTAACAATCTTCCCTCGCTTCTCGCTGATTTTTAGTGATGAATTTTCTTTCGAGTCACGGCACCGGTTTTCGACAAACGCCTGGGCCTGACTACGTGGTAATGAGAATACGGCCGGATTCGTGAATGGAAATTGCGCCGGATGTCCCATCTGAATTTTTTTATAGTCTTCGCTAGCTTTTAAGAACGCCTCTTCATAACTGCTGCCTTGATCAAGCGCACGCTGAAAAAATACTGGAAAGTCATGAGCCATGACTTCGTCTCCAGCCACTTTCATGGTCCAAGCTTTTAAGTCCGATCTTGTGGAAGCAAAGGCTTGTGTCTTAGGAAGATCGGAAAGAGCTTCAGGTATCTTGCCACTATAACAGTTCAGTGCATAAACCGTAGTTTCTGCTTGGGGGTTGCTTTTTTGAAAAGCTTGGAGAGAATTTTTAAGATCTTGGACTTCAATAGATTTTTTATAATCTGTATTAATGCCGTCTGAAACAGCCAGGTAATACTTGTCATCCTTTACAATCCCGTGGCCTAAAAATTCAACGTGAAGTGAATCCACGTTCTTTAATTGTTTTAAGCTTTTTTCAAAATTAGATTTCTCTGCTTTGGTTTTCGCACCGGGAGAAAGACGTACGATTTTATAGCCGTAGGTTTCATAGAACTTAATCGCGGATGCTTCTCGTTCTTTTAATACTGGATGGGAGTCTCCGACAAAAAGCACGGCCACCTTATCGCCAGCAAATGAAGAAACGCACCAGAATGTCAGCAATATCGAAAAAATAGATTTCATCCCTTTTAGAATATCGAAGGGAGATAGTGTAAGGAATAGGGCGCCAAAAGAACTGGTCTAGGCGCCCTTCTTTTTATCTATGGGAGTTTGAGCTTTGGACAACGTTTTTGAATAAACGTCAGCATCGCTTTGTCATTGTACTTAAGATAAATGTCGCCATCGCTTGTGTACTTAAAAAGTTCTGAGTTCTTCACGGAACATGACGTGTTGTTCACATCTTTAAAAACAGAATTTGCGTTTGAATTCGACGTGGGAGGAGAACCTAATTTAAATCCACCATCCAACACAATCCCTTGGAAGTTTGTGATTTCAATGCCACCGCGGTTGGAGGGCTCGACATAATCAGCCACTACAACATTTGCGCGCGTGATGCTTTTTAAACGAGCTTTCTTGGATTCAAATACGAACTTGTCACCCGTCACGTGGGTGACGATCAATTCACGGGTGTCGTCTTTCCATTCGTAGGAAAAAGCTTCGGTATTTCTTGGGAAAAGGTAGAACTCACGAGCCCCCGTTGTTTGGGATTCGTCACCTGGCCCAAATGAGTTAAAGACCATGAACATGCCTTCTGAAGTGAAAAGATGGTCGCGATAGATCAAGTCTTTCCAGGCGTCGTCTGGCGTGACAGAGAAAAAACACTCTCCATTTCCTGACAACATTTGTTGGATTTTTGTTCCATCACGGCGTTCAGCGATGTCAGGGCAGCTTGCCTGATCCGCAGCGTGGGCTATTCCTACAGATAAAATAAGACTTAACAAGAATGACATGGATCCCCCTGGAAATAGCTGACCTTATGGCGGAACACTTGTCAATTTGACGGACGACGGGTCCTGAAAATCTATTCGCGCTCGTTCACTCTCTCAGTGAACTCTCGCTTCTTTTCAAAAACGCCTACGATAATCACAGCGATTTCAAAAAGCACCCACATGGGTGTAAGCATCATCACCATGCTTAATAGATCTGGAGGTGTGATAATGGCCGCGATCACGGCGATAGTCATTACCGCATAACGACGGTTCTTACGGAGGAAAGACTGGGAAACAATTCCCAACATGCCAAGCACCACGATGACTAATGGCAACTCAAACGCCACACCGAACATCAAACACATTTGCGTGAAAAAACCCATGTATTGATCGATGGAAATCATCGGCTTATCGACGTCGCCACCAAAGTGCATCAGAAACTCAAACGCCATCGGCAAAGCGATGTAGTATGAAAAGGCGGCACCCAAAACAAAAAGGACAGTGCCAGAGACGATAAAACCTAAAGTATACTTGCGCTCTTTAGAATAAAGACCGGGCGCTACAAAAAGCCAAACTTGATGAAGCCAGAAAGGGCATGAAATCAAGATACCGCAAACAAAGGCAAGCTTAAGATGCGCGATGAACTTGTCTAACGGACCCGTGTAGATCAGACCGCCACCTGGCAAATACGGCGCAATCGGGGCGCGCACGAAGTTAAAAATCTGATCACTGAAGCCGTAACAAATTCCCGTTGCAATCACCAAAATAAAAGCACAATTGATCAGACGCTTACGCAAATCAGCCAAATGCTCATACAACGATTGCGCTCGTGAATCTAATTCTTCGCTTCTCATGAGGGTTTGTGCTCTTTATCTTCGGTGTTTTTTTGTTCAGTAAGTTCCATCTGTTGAGGATCGGAAGCTTCTTCACTGATAGTGGGATGGTGATCGTAAGAAGGTGGCTGAGATTGTTTCTTAGGCGGTTCGTTGAAATCAATGCGATCAAAACGCGCTTGCTGTTTTAGGTCTTCACCCAAAATATTCGTGCTGCGTTTAAGCTCGTTGATAAAACGACCCAGGGTGCGAGCTAACTCTGGAAGCTCTTTCGGCCCGATTACGATCAGGGCCAATACACCAAGGAAAATGAGTTCTGACATGCCTAAGCCAAACATGGCGTCAGCATAGTGGAATCAGCCTTGCTTGCCAAGCTTTACTTGGTCTTGCGGCAGAGTCAAAACACCCATTTCGACGAGTTTTTCACGCGCCAGTTCCGACCCCGTTCGCATATAGCGGTCATAGAGACGAAGAATACTTTCATCGCTCTTAATAAATGAGTGGTGGCTGATATATGTGAGTACGTCCACGAAATCCAAAAACTGTCTAGAGAACGTATTATAAACTTTAGCCAAAGTATCTTCGCGTGTGCAGTGAGCTAGCGAGGCGTAAGCAGCTCCGCCGATTTCCGCATAGTAATCCACATCCACTATTTTACGTGAAAGGGAGTCTCCAAAAAAACCGCTGATGTAAAGAGTGCGATCACCTAGTTTTCTAAGTAATTCGGTCTTGGTTACAGCATCAGAATTTTGCGCTGTTAAATACATTTCAGCCAGTGTGGTGGGATTCTTCTGGCCCGCCTCGTTGGCGTATTCGCTTTCAAAAAGATTGCGAGCATCCAAGTAATGCTGCAGAAGATTTACAAGATAGTTTTCCACCAAAGGAAAGGTTTGAATCTTTCTTTGGCTTAAACCCTTTTGGACCATTTCTTGGAAATAGCCCTCAGGACTTACAAAAAGTTCTACTGAGTCGGTCGAACGCTTTTCCCTCATACCTAAGAGTTTAACAAAACTGAGGGGGGATACGGTTAATTGTTTTTTTGTATTCTAGGCCTAAGTCTCAGGATGTCTCATTCTGAAACATATTTCCGGCACACCCCTTGAATTCATCGTCCTAAAGGCCTTTTTGAATTTTTGAAAGGCAAGGAGCCCGCTTTGAAGCCCCTTCTTCTGGCTATAGTTTTGTCATCGATCGGCGCATTTTGTGCCGAGCCTGCATTTGCGCAGAAATGCTCAAGCATTTTTTCTTCGCAATACGCTTTAGATGGCAAGGTGGAGGTGGACCTTCCTGCAGTTCGTAGCGCAAAAACAGCTACCGAATACGCAAATACGATCACCGAAATAAATTCTTTAATCGCTCCCTTAGAAATTCCTGGTCAGGTAAAAGTATCTGTCGGTACGGCTTTTAAGTTTTCGCACTTCAACGCCGGTGATTTCTCTATTTACATCGGTGTACGTCCCGACTCTATGGGAAAGATGAACCCCAAGGTCAATCAAACAACCATGGCGCATGAATACGCCCACGCGATCTTTGAACACAACCTTATTAAAGATCTAGAAAGCTATAAATCACTTCGCAACAAAGCCGTTAATCTGGAAGCACAAGTCGAGGCGGCAGCTCGTGAGTCGAAAAATCTAGTGTATCGTTCCGACGTCACGTTTGACAAAAAGAAGAAGCAACAGCTTCAGTGGCAAGCCATCGAAAAGATGCTGGAATCAAAATCTTTAAAAAAAGAGTTCAAAGCCTTTCAACGCTATTGGATTATCCGCACGGCCTTTCACGAACTCTTTGCGGACTCCGTTGCGCTGACATACACACGCGACCCCAAAAGCATTGCTACTCTTTTAAAATCAAAAGAAGAAAAGAATAAAGAATTTAGTTCAAATGATATTATTCTGCGAGACTTCACCGATGGTCGCCATCACCGCAATGAACAGACGTGGAAGAAAGAACATCCTTTTTATACGGAGTTCGCGGCCGATGTGTATTACTCATTTTTACCGGCACGTTGGGAACTTTGGAATATTGTGAAGAATAAAATCGACAGTGAAAACTATCGAAAGGAACTTCCTTATAAAGTCTTTTCAATTCTTGAAAGAAATCTATCCGAGTCGTTGGCGCTCAGCCCGGAAACTGTGGGTCCCACGGGCCTTAAAGATATTCAACGCATGAACGATCAAATCATCGAAGACTTCAGACGCGAACTATAGTTCAACGTCCGAAGGTCCCACAAGACTGATAACCGAAGGCTGAGAGAAAATCTTTTGTGCAAGCTTTTGCACGTCTTCTGGTGTTACGGCGAAATATTTATCGGCAACATCCAACGTGTCTTTATAATCAAGACCATAGATATCATCGAATAAAAGGGCATTGCAGATAGTGCTTTTTCTTTGCAATTCGATATCGTGACGTCCGATCAAATATCTTTGGGCGCGTCCCAACTCCTCTTCGCTGACTTTTGTGTCAGCAAGTTTTTGAAACTCCGCTTTCAACATCTGAATGGCCTTTTCGGATTTTTCAGGAGAGCAACCGATATATCCACCGAAATATCCACACTCTAAACCTTCCATGTGCATAGGCGACACGGAATAAGCCAAAGAGTTTTTATCACGAAGTTCGATAAAGAGTCGTCCACCCTGGCCGCTCAAAATGGATTGAATAATTTCTAGCGTGAAACGATTCGGATCCTTCAAGGTCAAACCACGATATCCTACGATGATGTGACTTTGTTCTTTCTTAAGAGGTTGGTAAAGTTTCTTACCTTCTTTAAGCTCGGCAATTGGAAACTTATTAGCAACTCTTTCGCCTTTCGGTAAAAGCTTAGTGATTTCTTCAAGCTTATTGACCCATTTATCTTTATTCACATCACCCACCACACAGAAAGTCAGATTTTTTGCGTGGGCAATTTTCTTGTAATAGGCCATTAAATGTTCTGAATTAATCGCGTTGATGGAAGCTTCCGTTCCAATCATGTCACGCGCGTACGGGTGCCCTTTAAAAATTTCTTGAAGGAAACTAAGAACACACAGCTGTGCCGGATTGTCATTACGGGCTTTGATCTGATTTTTGATAACGACTTTTTCCCTTTCAAGAATGTCTTGCGGGAAAAGCGGATGTAAAAGCGAGTCGGCATAGATCTCAAGCATTTTATCTTCAAATGGAGAAAGATAATCCATCGAAAGACCGGCCGAGTTTCTGCCCCCGAAGGCACCAAAGCCAGCCGCCAGTTCATCCACCTTTAAGTTGATATCATCTTCCGTAAAGTTCTTTGAACCTGAAAGCCAGTTACGAGAAAAGAGCTCTGTTAATCCGGTCTGATTTTCTTCCTCAACTCGAGTTCCCCCTAAAAACGCCGCTTTCATTGCGACATAAGGAGTGTCTTTTTGATCACGAATCAAAAGAGTCGCGCCTGAAGATAAAGTGATTTTTTCAGTTTCAGGCGTGTGCTTAACCGCTCCGACGTTGATGTTAAATTTCTTAGCCTTAAACTTCATGGTGTCTTTAGAAAGCTTCGCGCCTTGAAGGGCTTTTTTTAGATCCTTCGCGAAGGACTTCAAAATCTGCTCGGCTTCTTTTTTATCCATGTTCGTCATTAATGAAAGGCCGAAGTTATCTGGCTTAAAGTATTTTTTTGCCACTTTCTGAATGTCTTCAGGCTTTAGGGCATAAACTTCTTTCATGTATTTGCGGTAGTAGTCATGGTCGTTGTAATAGAACTCATTACTTCCGGCTTTTCTGGCAATGTTATCCACAGTCTCCATCGAATAAACTTCGTGGCTTGCAAAATTCGTAATGGCTTTTTGCATTTCTGCGGATGTCGGCGGTTCTTCGATCAATTTCACAAGCTCTGGCGTTACTTTAGTAAGCGCCTTCGCGAGGTTCTCTTTTTCAAGATTAAATGAAACCGCAAAAAGTCCGTCGTCCTGCATGGAATAGCTAAAAGAACCTACTGAGTTTGTTAGCGGCTCGCGGATACGCAGGCTTTGCATCAGGCGGCAGGAGTCCCCTTGTCCCAGAATCGCCGACAAGACTTCCAGGGCTGCAATGTCTTTATGCTTTACGCTGGGAATACGCCAAGTCAGATAACCTGTCGTTTGCTCAAATTTAGTTTGCTCAACTTTAATGCGAATTGCTTTTTGCGCAGGTTCTTTCGTGCGCGCTACTTTTTTTAGTTTGTAAGGCGCAAACGCACCAAAAAGTTCTTCGACTTTTTTCTTCATGTCTTTCGACTCAAAATCCCCGGCCACGACCAGGAACATGTTCGAAGGGACATAGCGACTGTGGTAGTACTGAAGAATTTTTTTAGGAGACACTCCGTTAACGACTTTGTCGTAACCAATCACCGGGCGGCCATAAGGATGTTTTTTAAACACGTTTGTGAATAACAACTGGCTGGCGCGACGGCCCGGGCTGTCTTGCCCGCGTTTAATCTCTTCAATAACGACTTCACGTTCGTTATCGATTTCTTTAGGGTCGAAAGTGGGAAAACCCATCATTTCGCTAATTACATCCAGTGCGACGTCGGAAAATTGTTTTGAAATAGTCACGTAAAAGACGGTTTGGTCAAAAGAAGTGTAGGCGTTAAGCTCCCCGCCGGATCCTTCCACTGTGGCTGCAATTTCGCCGACATTGTACTTGCGAGTCCCTTTAAAGACCAAGTGCTCGATGAAATGTGAAAGACCCTCTTCACCCTTTTTTTCATCGGCCGAGCCTGTTTTCACCCACATTTGAACTGAGACGACAGGTGACTTATGACTCTCTAAGAAAAGGACTTTCATACCGTTTTTTAGTTGAAATTTTTTAGACATACTCTAGATAACTCCCATGGCATTTGGTGTCTACGTTCACATTCCTTACTGTATTCAGCGCTGCACTTATTGTGACTTCGCGACTTATGAGCAAAGTAAGATTTTGCCTCCGGATCAGTACGTCGAATTGCTGTTTAAAGAAATTCGCCAGAAGCATCGCTATTACACCCCGCAAAGTTTGGACACCCTTTACTTTGGCGGAGGAACGCCGAGCTTGATCCCTGCTCCTCTCATTGTATCGATTATAAAAGAGCTGGGTAGATACGGATTTACAACTAGACCCGATACTGAAATCACTATCGAGATCAATCCGGCAACAATCAACGAAGACAAACTAAAAATGTATTTGGATCATGGGGTGAACCGATTCAGTGTTGGTGCTCAAACCTTTGATGATCGTTTGTTGAAAATGGTGCATCGCGAACACTCTGCGAAACAAACATTGGAAACCCTGGACCTTTTGCGAGCGCACAATTTGAACTTCAGCTTCGACATTCTTTTTGCGCTGCCGTCACAGACTGTCGCCGGTTTGAAAAACGATGTGAAAATCGCCATTGAACAAGGCGCAAAACATATCAGCCCCTACTGCCTGACTGTTCCAGATGGTCATCCCCTTTCTAAGGGCCGCCCTTTGGATGATGAGCAAGTAGAGATGTTTGACATCATCGCCGATGAACTGACGGCAAAAGGTTTTAAGCAATACGAAATTTCAAACTTCGCTCTTCCCGGTTTTGAATCGCGCCACAATATGCTTTATTGGGTGGACGAACCTTATTGGGGCTTAGGACTCAGCGCGCATTCTTACAGTCTTGAATCCGCGTGGGGCACTCGCTATTGGAACATCAATTCTATCAACGAATACCAAAAGCAAATTTTAGCTTTTGATGGACAAGAGTTTGATTCGCCCGCAAAGCATTTGCCTGCTGCACAACATGAAGTTCTAGAAATGCATCAAGCTCTCACAGACTTTTGTCATACTTCAATGCGTTTAATGCGCGGGCTCAGCCAGGAAAAGCTCTCTAAAAAATTCCCGCCAGAGATTTCAAGCAAAGTACAAACTCTTTTAAACGGCCTGATCAAAAAGAACTGGGTTCAGTATGACAACGAGCACTGGTCGCTCACTCGTGATGGCTTAGTTTTGAGCAACAAAGTTTTTCAAGAATTGACCTTCCTGCCAGAGGATATTTAAGGGCCTGCTAGGGCACCGGACATTGACAATCCCAAACGAATACACAATCTTAAGTATTGCGAAAGGAACTGTCATGTCAGAAGAAAATAACTCTCAAAATTCCAATTCTGCCAATCCAGAAACTGCAGCCGCGAACGGCTCTTCTGAAATTCAGAAACTTCAAGAACAAGCGGAAAAATTTAAAAACGATTTCCTTTACCTTCGTGCGGAGTTTGAGAATTACAAACGTAATGCCATCAAAGAGCGCTCAGATCTTGTGAAATACGGCGGCGAAAGATTTATCCGCGACTTACTTGAGGTGGTGGATAATTTCGAGCGTGCGTTGCAAACAAATGTCACGGCCGAAAACTTTGCAACATTCCGTCAAGGTGTTGATATGACCGCACAGGAGCTAAAATCTTTGCTGCAACGTCATTCTGTTCAAGAAATACCTGCACAGGGTGTTCCGTTTGATCCTAATGTTCATGAAGCCTTAAGCAGCGAGGCGACAGAACAAGTGGCGCCAGGTCACGTTGTTCGTGTATTTAAAAAGCCTTACAAGCTTCATGATAAAGTGATTCGCACAGGCCAAGTGGTGGTTGCTAAGAAACCAGAATAAGAGGGTTGATTGTCTAAAAAAGACTTATACTCCACATTAGGTGTCTCTCGATCCGCTTCGGCAGACGAGATCAAAAAAGCTTATCGCAAGCTTGCGATGCAATATCATCCTGACAAAAATCCCGGCGATAAAAAAGCCGAAGAAAAATTCAAAGAGATCAGTCAGGCCTATGATGTTCTAAGCGACACGAAAAAACGCGAAATGTACGATCAGTTCGGTCACGCCGGAGCCCAAGGGTTCGGTGGTGCTGGACCCGGCGGATTTGGCGGTGGTGCAGGTGCAGGTGGATTCGGAGGCTTTGGTGGTTTTGGCAACCAAGGCGGCCAACAAACTGGTGGCGATCCGTTTCAAGATATCTTTGGTGATGTCTTCGGGGAAATTTTTGGCAACGCTCGCGGTGGTACGAATACTCGCGGACGTCGTCAACAAGCTAAAGGCACCGACCTTCGCTACACTTTAAATATTTCTTTTGAAGATTCTGCTTTAGGCGCAGAGAAAGTAATCAGCTTTGTTCGCCAAAAGGGCGGCAAGGAAGAGACTGCAAAACTTTCTGTCAACGTCCCTGCCGGCGTTAAAGAGGGTCAAAGACTTAAACTCGCAGGAGAGGGAGACTCCCCTGCTGGCGCTTCTGCCGGTGATCTCTACGTCATTATCAATATTCAAGAGCATCCTCTTTTTAAACGAAACGAAAACGATGTGATCTTGGACCTTCCGATCGTTTATACGGATGCGATCTTGGGAACTAATATCGAAGTTCCAACACTCACAGGTAAGGCAATGATTCGAATTCCGCCAGGAACACACTCTGGTCAGACTTTCCGCCTTAAAGGCAAAGGCTTTCCAAAATTGGGTGGATTTGGTTCTGGAGATATGTTGGTGAAGGTTCTCGTGGATACGCCTCATCATATCTCATCTCGACAAAAAGAACTTATTGAAGAGCTTGCGAAGTCGACCGAGTCCTCGCCCCTAGTAAAAGCCTTCCAAGAAAAAGTCTCGCAAATTATGAGGAATAGAAAATGACATCTCGATTCGCACTTCTGTTAAGCGCCTGCCTCTTAGCCTCTTGCACGACGGTCGCAACAAAAAAGCGTCCTCCGTACAAACCGACTCCGGTGACGACAACGACAAAAAAACCTAAGTCGATGGCAGGCATGACGGCGGGTCGTCCTCCAGAGCAAATTCAAAGCGAGACTTTGACTTTACCAGAGCAACCAAAAACAGAAGATGCGCTTGAGTATTTAAAAGTTCTTGTAAATAAATCTGTGCAAGCCCCCACTAAGGCGGAACAAGATGCCAATCGTCTTCATGCCATTGATATTGTCGAGAATAAGTTAAACGAAGATCAACTTGAAGATGTGGCAGATAGTTCTGACTTCGGATTTCTGCGCGCACACGCCATGTATCGCTTGGGCGAACTTGCTTTAGATAGAAAAGACACTTCCGCCGCAAAGAAATACTTCGCCGCGGTTGAAGATTTCGTTCCCGGTACAGATCAAGCCATTCGCGCACAAGAAATGATCCAGCAATTAGACGCCTCTAAAAACGTGCACACAGAAACGGTCGGAGTTGTTCTTCCTTTAAGCGGAAGAAATGCTCCCGTCGGTCAACGCGCGCTTCGCGGACTGGAGATGGGTCTAGGACTTCATATTCCTGGCTCTGGATTTAAGCTTGCGGTCATGGACAGTGAAGGCAACCCCGACTCTGCTCGCCGCGGTGTTGAGCGACTAGTTAAAGAAGACAATGTCATCGCCATTGTTGGAAGCTTATTAAGTAAAACTGCTCCGGCGGTGGCGGCGAAATCAGATGAGCTGGGTGTTCCTACGGTCGCTCTTTCGCAAAGATCTGGTCTTACTGAGATCGGCCCTACAGTATTTAGAAATTCTCTGACAAGTGGCATGCAAGTACGCGCTTTGGTCCGCACAGCAATGGATAACTTAGGCATGAAGAAGTTCGCAATTCTTTATCCTAATGATGCTTACGGTGTTGAGTTTGCAAACATCTTCTGGGATGAAGTTTTAGCTCGCGGGGGACAAATCACCGCGGTTCAGAATTATTCGACGAAAGAAACGGATTTCCGTCTGGTCGTGCAAAGGCTTGTGGGAACTTACTTTGGCGAAGCACGCCAAGACGAGTTCAATCTTCGCCTGAAAGAGCTTCAACACAGTGATAAAAAAAGATCCGTGCGTCAGTCGAATCTAGAAAATATTCTTCCTCCTATCACCGACTTTGATGCGATCTTCATTCCCGATAGCGTAAAAGCCATGGGTCAGATCTCTGCCATGCTTTCATATAATGACGTTAAAAACGTGAAATTGATGGGCACAAATCTGTGGAATACAAAAGACGTCGCTCGCCGTGCGGGGAACTTTTCAAACAATCTGCTTTTTGTAGATAGCTTAACTCCGACAGCTCAAGACAAGTCGCGCTTCGTTGCTGAATACAAAGCTTTGTATAATGAAGATCCTTCTTTGATCGAAGTTCAGGCTTACGATGCAGGCCTTATTTTGCGCCAACTTATCGTTGCCGGAGCCGACAGTCGTGAGGAACTCACACAAAAGCTAAGCCAGCTCAGCCGCTTCCCTGGCGCCTTAGGGCCTCTTTCCATGAATGCAGAGCGTGAAATCGAGCGCCCTGTCACCGCCCTAACTATCGAAAAAGGCGAAGTAATTCCCTTTAAATCTGAAGTTAAATAGCTTCCATAAAATAAATTAATGACGATTTTTTAACCTCCCCCTGGGGTGTGCCTGTCATAGGTACACCAGCGACGACGCAGTCGCAAAAATCTAAAGAAGGGGGTTGTTATGACAAGTCGTATTTCTGAAAACTTAGTGATGGAGTGTAGAAAGAAACTTCTTATTGCGAAACAGGATGTTTTGAATAGATTCAGAACAGCCCAACGCGAACTTGTTCACGCCGAGCGCGGCGGAGACGAAGCCGATCAATCTGTCGCTCATATGGCTGAGCATTCTTTTTTAGTAACTCAAGAGCGCATGAGAAACCAACTTGTCGAGATCGAGATGGCCCTGGCTCGCATCGAACAAGGCACTTTCGGAGTCTGCGAAGAAACGGAAGAAATGATTGAGACAGATCGCTTGCTTGCGATTCCTTGGACACGCCTCAGTATCGAAGGTGCCGAGATGCGAGAAGCAGTAGGTCGTAAATTCGCTCGATAGGCGCCGCGCCAAGAGCCTGCTTACTAAAACGTCACGCAGCGCTTTTTTGATGACATGATCTCAAACCCCCGTAATAAGGAAGCCACATTCGGCCAGATCATCATATCGGGGGGTGAGATGAACGTAACCGAACTTACAGAACAAGAACTTCAAAATTTGCGTGAATCTTTGCTTTTCCAAAAGAGCTCGATTCTTAATAAAACGCACGAGTTTAAAGCCGAACAATCCAGCATCGGAAACGTTGCGGATGAAGCTGAAGCGGCTTCTCAAGATATCTCTAATAATATCTCTATCCATCTTCATGAAAGAGATCGCACCGCACTTTACGCGATTGAAAGAGCTCTTTCAAAAATCGCTGACGGGACGTACGGCCAGTGCGAGTCTTGTGGTGAAATCATCGGGGCACGTCGACTTCAGGCCAGACCGTTCACCGCTCTTTGTATTGAATGTATGGAAGAACAAGAGAGCCATTCCAATCTATTCCAATAATTTCTGAATTCACTCATTGGACGAGGTCCGCTGACATGGATGTCAGTCCAAATTTTATTTTTTGATTCAAGCTCCCACTGTCTCATGCCGAGAAGTTTCATACTAGAAACATAAATGCCCGCATTACGCGGAGGAGCGGTATGAGTTTTGACGATAAAGTCCTAGAAATCCCACAGACACTTCCTATGTTACCTGTGAGAGACATCGTTGTATTTCCGTATATGATTATTCCGTTGTTCGTAGGCCGCGACGCCTCGATCCGCTCAGTGGAAGAAGCTTTGGCGAAGAATCGTTTGATCTTTTTAGCTTCCCAAAAAGACATTTCCGAAGAGAATCCGTCTCCTGACAACATCTACACAGTAGGTACTGTGGCGATGATCATGAGAATGAGAAAACTTTCTGACGGTCGCGTGAAAATCTTGATCCAAGGTGTAGCTAAGGGTCGTGTTAAGAATTTCACGAAAACATCTCCTTCTTTCGAAGTGGCTGTAGAAAAAATCGAAGAAATCCCAACACAAAAAACTGTTGTTGAAAATGAAGCCCTTATCAGAACAGCGAAAGAGCATATCGAGCGTATCATCGCTTTAGGTCGCCCTCTTTCTCCAGACATCTTATTGGTGTTGGATGATGTTTCTGATCCAGGTCGTATCGCAGACCTTATCGCTTCTAACTTGGGTATCAAAGTTCAAGACGCTCAAAAAGTTCTTGAGACTTCTGATGCTACAGAAAGACTTAAACTTGTTAACGAGATCTTGGCTCAAGAACTTGAAGTCATGCAGACTCAGCAAAAAGGTCGCACTGGTGGCAAGGAAGACATGTCCAAGTCTCAACGCGAATACTTCTTGCGCGAGCAAATGAAGGCTATAAAGAATGAGCTTGGTGAAGGCGATTCTAAATCTGAAGAGATGGACGAACTTCGCGAAAAACTTGTGAACGCGGGAATGCCTCCACAAGTAGAAGCTGAAGCTTTGAAACAGCTTGGACGTTTGGAGCGTATGCATCCAGATGCTTCTGAAGCTACAATGGTTCGCACATACCTAGACTGGATGGCGGATCTTCCTTGGAGCAAAAAATCTGACGACGTGATTGATCTTAAACGTGCCAAAGAAATTTTGGACGAAGATCACTACGAACTAGAAAAAGCTAAAGACCGTATCATGGAATTCTTGGCGGTTAGAAAATTAAAGCCGAACCTTAAAGGCCCAATCCTTTGCTTCGGTGGTCCTCCGGGCGTAGGTAAAACGTCTCTTGGTAAATCTATCGCTCGTGCGATGGGTCGTGAGTACTTCCGTATCGCTCTTGGCGGCGTGAAAGACGAAGCAGAGATCCGCGGTCACAGAAGAACTTATGTTGGTGCAATGCCTGGTAAAATCATCCAAGCACTTCGCCAAGCTAAGACAAACAACCCAGTTATCGTTCTAGATGAAGTTGATAAATTAGGTTCGGACTTCCGTGGTGACCCATCAGCAGCAATGCTTGAGGTTTTGGATCCAGAACAAAATGCAACTTTCCGTGACAACTACTTGAACGTCGATTTCGACCTTTCAAATGTGTTGTTCATCGCAACAGCTAACGTGTTGGAAAATATCCCACCAGCTCTTCGCGATCGTATGGAAATCTTGAACATTCCTGGTTACACAGAGAACGACAAACTTTTGATCA
The DNA here is from genome assembly GCF_001592755.1 of Bdellovibrio bacteriovorus. NCBI lineage: Bacteria > Pseudomonadati > Bdellovibrionota > Bdellovibrionia > Bdellovibrionales > Pseudobdellovibrionaceae > Bdellovibrio > Bdellovibrio bacteriovorus. The sequence continues at coordinate 516,430 of NZ_LUKF01000001.1, forward strand.
CGAAGAAACATTTGATCAGAAGACAAATTGAAGCCAACGGTATCACTGAAGAGAACATCAAGTTCACTGACGAAGGTATCAAGTACTTGATCGCGGGTTACACTCGTGAAGCAGGTCTTCGTAACCTCGAGCGTGAAGTCGGTTCTGTCTGCCGTAAAGTGGCTAAAATGGTTGTGATGGGTGAAGCTAACTTTGTCGAAATCACTCCAGCAGTGGTTCCAGAGTTGTTAGGTCCTCCACGCTTCCAACGTGACGACAAGTTTGCCGACTCTCAAGTAGGTGTTGTGCAAGGTCTTGCTTGGACACAAGCCGGTGGTGAAGTTCTTACTATCGAAGCTTTGAAAATGAAAGGTAAAGGACATCTTGCATTGACGGGCCAACTTGGCGACGTGATGAAAGAGTCAGCTCACGCAGCAATGTCATATGCTCGTGCTCACCAAGAAGAATTGGGTATCCCTGAAGACTTCTTTGAAAAGTACGATGTGCATGTTCACTTGCCAGCGGGTGCAATCCCTAAAGACGGTCCTTCTGCAGGTATCACTCTTACAACAGCGCTTGTAAGTTTGATGACAGGAACTCCAGTTCGTCACGATATCGCGATGACTGGTGAAGTGACTCTACAAGGTCGCGTACTTCCAGTCGGTGGTATCCGTGAGAAGTGTTTGGCAGCTTTGAACCTAGGTATTACAAACATCATCATCCCGATGGCTTGTAAGAAAGATATCGCTGATATCCCTAAGGTCTTCAAAGACAAGATCAACTTCATCTTCGCTGAAAACTTAGATGAGGTGTTCGCGGTCGCTTTCGATAAAGAAGCGAGAAGCCAAGACAAGAAGACAGCAACGAAAAAAGATCCAAAAAAATCGAAGAGCTTGGCTGCTTAATAGTAGCCCAAGCCCATCGCCCCTCCCAAAAATAGAAAAGGACCGAGAAATCGGTCCTTTTTTATTTTCAAAATCAGAATTTAAATATCTATTCGTGAACCGTGATCCAAGTTTTGTAGATGCCATGTTCGCGCACTAGACGGTTGAACTTGAAAGCATTGTCTGGATGAACACGAATGCAACCATGAGAAGCTCTAGAACCTAGCTTTTTCCAGTTGCTAGTGCCCGTTCCATGAATCGCAAATCCACCAGAAATAAATACTGCGTAAGGCATGTTGCCAAGACCGTTGTAATCCCCACCCGGATATTTCGTAGAAGTGTATTTGTCATAGATACGTCCGTTAGGATGAGTATCAAAGTTCGGAGTTCCATGACCTGGAGTTCCTGTAGAAACTGCCCACGTATTCGTGTGAACACCATCGATATACAAATACATTTTTTGTTGTGATCTAGAAACTTGCGCCCACACTTTGCAAGAACTGCGATAACAAGAAGGACCCATCGGGCCGATCAGGTTTTCAATAAACGGAGAAGAGCCTGTTTCTTCGAAATAGATTTGATCCATTTGTTGAAGAGTTTCTTCGATATTGGCATCAAACGGATTAAGTTCATCCATCACGTTTTCGTTGTCCGCAACTTCCACCTCTTGGGCTTGCGCAGAGATTGCCAACGAAGAAACTAAGAAGAACGCTGTCATTAAAGATTTAAACATTTGACCCCCTTCAAGTCAGAGGTCGAAATATCGATTGTGTTACGGTTTGGCAATGAAGATGTTGTAAGGAACGCGCCGCTCTTTGATGACACAACATACCTTTTTATTTAGCATTCAATAATGAGCAGAACGAAACCAGCACGCGGCGAAAATGCGGTGGAATCCCTTGGGGAAACCTGGATTTTATCAGGAAGTACGGGTCAGGATAAACACCAAGGGTCGTACGTAAAACTAAAGATCGCGCTGGAATTTCCTCACCAAAATGTTCGACTGCGTTTTGTAAGAGAATCTGGCTGGTCTGATTTCGTGAAAGGTTTGGGCGTCGTAGAATGCCAAACCGGCGATAAAACTTTTGATGATTTGGTCTATATTAATACCGACAGCCCGCATATCCACAGACTTCTTAAAAGCAACTCTTCTTTGCGTCAGGCTATTGGAAACATGCTTGCCAATGAAGAAGTTCAATCTGTTGAAGTTGAAGATGGACAGGTATTTCTTCGCACACGAGCTTATGGAAAACAGCGAAACACAGAGGGCGCTTGGGGCGCAATATTTCCTAAGATTGATTTTTCATATCAGTTTGAGTGCTACAAAACCACAGCTACAAATCTCATCGAATTTAGAGAAATTCTGCTTCACAACTGGGGACACGATGCTTTCAATTGGGATGGAAGAGGTATCGCCAAGGGTCTTATATTAAATGCCATTGGCGTCACCTCTGCACTGCTCTTAATGTATTTTTTAAATAAATTCCTTATTGAGGATAAATACGGACATCTCGTCGACTCACTTCAGTTTTTTGTCTATGGTATTTTACCCAGTCTTATCACTTTTGTTATCTTGATAGGCCTAGGATTGTTATGGATGAGAGGTTCATCGTGGACCTTACGATTTCTTATTCCGTTTCTGATCTTGTCGTTATTTATCTCTCCGGCTTTAGTATATTCTGGTGCGAAGTATATTAATTATGCGGAGTCGACCTTCTTCAAATCCGTCGATGCTCCTATCTATTCGTTCGAAGTCGTGCTTCGTAAATCTAAAAATTCATCTCGATACGTGTGCATGGTTCAAAGTCAGAATCCCGTCGAGTCCCAAAAGATATTGCGCGAGGATTACTATCCTGAGTTCTGTAATGAGTTGAAGCAAAAAAGATCTATGTCGAACCTCTTCTATCACTATGAACTTCAAAAAGGAAAACTTGGTGCGTACTGGTACACAAGCAAAGCTGTCGTCACAAAGTAATGCGTTAACACAATACAAATTGAAACTATCCCCATTGCTTCCTTCATGAGATAAATTGAGTCCGCTTGGATAAATACAAATACGAAACAACAGTCAAAGGTTTATGGGACGTTACCGGGATGGTTTCTCTCGGAGTGATTCTTGTTTTTTATTGTTACTATCTGACGGGAATTCTTCATTTTGAAACCTCGCAAACAAAAGAATCGTCATCAGGCCTTAGCGTTGTCGCCTCCTACTTAAGCTTTGCTACGGGATTTATATTTAGGCCTTTAGGTGCGATTTATTTTGGTGCTCTAGCGGACACCGCGGGCAAAAAACGCGCCTTGGTGAAATCCTTTAAGATGCTAGGGGTTGTTTCTTTATGCATGGCTTTGCTTCACGAATCGTACATGCCAGCAAACGTAGTCTCAGTATTCGTGATCATTGTTCGCTTACTGCAAGGATTTGCGACCGCAGGAACCGTTACATGTGCTATTGCCTACATCTATGATTTGGCGCCCACTTTAGAAAAAGGACGTTTTACTTCTTGGCTTCAAATGGCAGCTCCATCTGGTTATTTGATTGCGATGGCCATTGTGATTCTATTTAAGCTATTTGTGTCTGCTGAAGATTTGGGAATATGGGGCTGGAGAGTTTGCTTTCTGTTGAGTGGTCTTATCTATCCCCTCGCAGTTTACATCGACAGAAAATTTCCCGATGTACCTTTGACCTATGACCGTGAGACCTCAGCGATCAGCCATCTAAAAAATCTTTTGAGCGACAAATCAGCGCTTAAAAGAATCTTTACGTTTGCACTTTTTATCGCCATTAACGTGGGTGTTCTTGCTTATTTCTTTAATCTTTACCGACTCTATTTCTTAGGCCCTCTGTTAAAAGTCCCATCCGATGCCATCGGATTTATTGTAGCGATCTCAAGTTTGTTTCTGCTGCCGCTTTATCCTCTTTTCGGAGTTATTTCTGATAGAGTGGGTCGAACAAAAATGTGCCTGGCCGGGGCCTTTTTAGGAATTGCGGTGATTTTTCCTTACTTTTATTTTATGCAGAAATTCGCGGGTGTTGGCGGGATCGGCGCCAATAAAGCAGCGCTGATTATAATTATGGTCCTCACCGGATTTGTAATCACACTTAGTTACGCCCCCGTTGTCGCTTTAGTTTGTGATTCTGTGGAGCCTCGTTATAGAGCCGTCTCTTTCGGCGTTATCTACAATATCGGCTTTTCGTTTATACCGTCCCTGCTGCAAATCGCCGGGAGCTATTTCTATGATAAGAATGCTTCGATCTATGGCGGAATTTATGCGGCTTTGATTGTCGCTACTTTAGCAGGCGGAATCAGCTACCTGATTCGCCCCAAAAGAACTACTGCTTAAAACCTTTAAGGCGGTCGTTTTCAGATTCCAAAACACGAACCAGAGTCTTTAGATCTGCCACTTCGTCTTTCAGTTGAAGAATAGTTTCTTCTTTGTCTTGAAGGATTTGGGTGTAGGCTTTTTTAAGTTCGTTCAGAAGTTTGTTGGCAGCGGTTAAGATGGGCTCATCTTTGTTGGCCTTCATTGATTTATCTTGAAGGTCCTGAGCTTTCAGAAGGTCGTCTTTTGAAGAAGCGGACATAGTGTCGTTACCTTTCATCATTCCATGATGAGCACCCACCAAGGCGTCGCTGTCTTGGGAGGGGCGATGTACTCGTTGATGGGTACCCATCGGTTCGTCCATGATGAAGTACTTGCCGTCTTCAAATCGGAATTTGATGTCGTCAGCTTTGATTCGACGGCGGAGTGTGCTCACACTAATTTTGTATTTAGTAGAGTAATCCGTTAGCGGTAACCATGAACCAGTTGCTTCAACGTTCATCAAATTTCCTTACTAGCCAAACTTTTCGGGGTGGTCGCCCTACTCAGCTTGCGTATCCAACATTAACACACGACTTCGGTCTGTCAAATTTTGTGTGAGTAGTTATCCAAATTCAACAAAATTCAGGACCTTGATCTGGCTATCCACAACTTTTTTAGCCTATCCAACTAGACCTTCGTCTGACTAAGCAACCCTAAGTCATGGATTTTCTTAAGTTCCAAAGAATCCTTTGCCCGAAAGTCCAAGAACTCTCATACTTAAAGATAACACTATGCGGATTAGAGATAAGAAAAAAGTGGCCCTAGTATTAAGTGGAGGCGGCATTAAAGCGGCGGCCTTTCACATTGGGGTTTGCTTAGCTTTACAAGAAAAAGGCTTTCGCTTTGCCGGAGGTACCAAAGAGATGGTGCGTCAGAACTTCGGTGAAGACGATCCATTTACAATCCGTCTTTATGTAGGCTCTAGCGCCGGCGCTTTCGTAGCTTCAATCCTTGCCGCTGGCTACCCGATTGAGTCCCTCGTCAACGCATTCCAAATCGGTTCGGGCAGTCATCCTTCTTTTGATAAGTCGGATTTACGGTATTTAAAACCCATCAGCTACCGCGATATTTTTAATTTAAACTCCAGCGGTTTGTTGAAGTTTATTCCGCGCACTTTGATGGAAAAGGCCTTGGTCACCGGTGGTCTTGAATCCCTTTTAAAAAACGGTCTTAAGTTAAACGGCCTTTTTTCAACCAAGGGTATTGAAGGCTATTTGCGCAAAGAGGTTTTGCTGGACAATGACTTCGCTCGTTTGGGTGTGGGTCTTTTTATTATCGGAACCCAGTTAAACCACACCCGCAAAGCCATCTTTGGTAACTTCCCGGAATCCTATAAAACGGAAAACACGAAATACATCAACTACGCAACGATCAGTGATGCCGTGGCTTGTTCAACGGCCTTGCCTCCGGTCTTTGCTCCTTACGGAATCAAACGTCCCGACGGAAAAGAGATGTATTATTATGACGGCGAAATTCGCGACACTCTTTCCACGCACGTGGCGGCAGATTATGGCGCGGATCTGGTGATTTCTTCTTTTTCAATTCAGCCTTATCACTACACGGAAGAGATGGGTTCGTTGCATGACTATGGAATTCCACTGATCGCAAATCAGGCTCTTTACCAAGTCGTTCAGCAAAAAATCATGCGCCATATTCAATACAAGAATGACATTCGCGGTATCTATAACGCCGTAGATGGTTACTTCAAACAGATGAACTTGCCGGCTGAGCATCGCGACAAACTGCTTGAAATCATTCGCAATCGTGTGAACTATCGCCCGGAAGTGGATTACATCTATATTGCTCCACGCCCGAACAACTATGAAATGTTTTTCGTTGATCACTTCAGTTTAAATCCAGAGATTTTAGCGCGCATTGTGCGTATCGGATTTAAATCCGCGATCAACGTTCTTCGCCACTACGACGTTTAGTGGCTGCGAATTTCATTTTTCCAGTTTGTTAAAAGCTCTTTGCCCGACGAAGCTGTTTTACCAGCATAAGTTTGTTCGTCATAAAACGTTTCGATTTCTTGAAGAATCATTTTCAAATAAGGAAACTGTGCCTGCAGCTTTTTTAGAAACTCCAGCGGAGGCTCTGAATTTTCGCGCTGGATATTCTTTTTTTCGGCCCACTTTTCCACGGCTTGCAACAGAACTTGTGCTTCATTAAGGTTTCTTTTCTGTTTGAAAAGACTGCGGAAAATTAAAACAAGTGCGGCAATAACAACGACAAGTAAGAAAGTGGATTGAATTCTGTAATTCAACAAAGCACTCCAAAAACTTTGTTGAGACGTTTTATCAAAATCGATAAGGAAATAAGTCCATCGATAGTTGATATCTTCCACCCAAAAACTGACTTCATCCCATAGAAGAAAATCTTCTTTCGCTGGCGGACGCCAATCCACGGCGCGCGCAAAGGCCCGCTGATCTTCTTCCGAAAGTCCAAAAAATTCTTCTGCACCGATCACCAAACGAAGAGGCGCAACCCATAAAGTTGGATCGATTCGCTGCCACTGTCCTTCATTAAAGATTTCAACCCAGGCGTGAGCATCTTTTTGCGAAACTTTCCAAAAGTTGCCCAAAGGATTAAAACGGCCGCCTTGATATCCGACGATCACTCGCGCGGGAATTCCTAAGGATCTTGCAAGAGTCGCGTAAGCTCCCGCAAAATGCTCACAAAACCCTCGTTTTCTTTCAAAAAGAAAAGTTTCTAGATCGTTTGGACCATAAACGCCGGGAGATAGCGTGTAGACGAATCCGTTATCTACAAAAAGTTTTTGCAGTTCTTCGACCTTTTGGGGAATAGAAAGATTTCTGCTTAAGACACCGTCGACCCATGCGTGAACACGTCCTTGTACGGGAGGAACCTGAAGATCTTCATCCTGCGGAGTCGCTCTGTCCTTATAGTCATGCTCATAATATCCCCGATACATTGAAGATTTATTTAATGGCCGAATTGACCGATAGATGTTCTGAGGAAGCGCTAGAACTTGATTCACGTCTAAGTCGACATGCTTTGTTCCCTCTAAAACAAAAAGATAGAGCTGAGATGTGGGCTCAATTGCGACCTCATAAGTTGGCAAAGATTTATAGTCTTCTGTTGAAGGAGCTCTAAATCCCAAGCGTCGCGGACGCCAGCTCAAACCCCGCGATTGAGTCAAAACCGATCCACGCCAATAGAGATCTACCGATTTATTTATCGGCAGATTTTCAATCTTGGCCCGAAATGCTGTTGCCGTGTTCGTTGCAAGTTCCGCCACCATCCCGGGGTTTATTTCATCGGTAAAGCCAATTTCTCCGAACTGCGCAGAACCGCGCGACATCGCCCACGGTAAAACAAAGCGCGGAAAGGCAAAAAATAAAATCACAGCCATCGGCACTGAAAGAATGAATATCTTTAATAGTACTTTCGCGCGAGCCGGCAGCGATTCAGGCAAGAGCGAATACCAAAGCCCGACAAAGGCCAAAACGGAAGGAATTATCCAATATATATCTAAACTAAAAAGCGCCTTCACTGAAATCAAAAGAAAGCCCAGAAGGATCACAAATTTATGATCGCGTTCGTTCTGATAGTCCATGATTCTTAATGAAGAAAGAGCTAACAAAAATGTATACGCGGGCTCCTGGCCAATCAAAGTGCGAAATTGAACAAGCACTTGAATTAACAAAAGAACACTTAGGATTCCCGTGGCCTTTCTAGATAAAGGTTTCCACTGAAGATTTTCTACGCCCCACTTCCAAAAAAGCATGACGAAGCTGAAAACAGCTATCCATGCTGAAACCTCAAGCGCTACCATCGCCATGGCGATAATAAATGAAACGGCGAGTGCTTTCTGAGAGTAGAACCTTTTTGTCATAAAAGATCTTCCCTGCTTAGGTGAGCAAGGACCTCTAGGCACATCTTGCGATGAGCAGAACTTTGATCTTTAGCGATATGATGCTTTCCGACTTCGAGAGAAAATGAATGGCCTAGCTTGTGTGCTTCATCAATCCACAAACACAGTTGCGAAATTCTTGCTTCTTCATCATGCAAATGAGCTGTCTGTTTCCAAGAAAAATGCAGCGAAGGCTTCTCGGACTCTTCAAAATTTTTTACAAGCAGTTCCTGCCTGCGTGCTGTCGCTTTCCAATCTATTCGCCTTAAAGAATCCGTGCTTTGGTAAGTACGATGCTCCCTGAATAAGCCTGTATTTTCACTGTCTGTTTCCGCATAAGAGTTTTGTGGAAAAGCCTCTTCGCCTTTTCTTGCCGGATAAACTGTGATTTCTCGAGGAGTTTTAAAGACTCTCCACGCTCTTAACAAAGAAAAAGGAAATGTACTTTGAACCGCTATTCTGGGAAGAAGATGTCGGCCGCGTTTTTTAAAAACAAAGGGAACAAGAACCACGTCTTCTTCCTGTGGCTCAAGATCCGTGCGCGAAGAGGTTTCAGGATACTTTTCGAAATAGCTTTCGATCTGAAAACACGGCGACTTTGCATTATTTTTCAATGTTACGCTTAAGGCCGATGTCTCGTCGCAAAAAGCTTCGTCAATGTGAACATCAATAACATCAACGCCATCGACATTTTTATTGGTGATAAAAGTTCCTGTGAAAGCCACAGAGATTAAGAAAAAGAAGAAAATGTAAATCAAATTGTTGGAGTATCCAACCGCCATAAAAAATAGAACTAGCGACATCAACCCAAAGGCGACGCCAAATCCTGTCGGCAGAATATAGGTTCGCGTTTTCTTTTTAGACAGGAACTGGCGTGCTTTTTTGTAAAGCCCCTGCCCACTCACGGCCGCGTTTGATGCCATGATTGCCTCCAAGACGATGTCCTAATACAGGAATCAAAACTTGTTGAACATCTTCAGGTCGTAAATAGTTTCTTCCATCCATAAAGGCCCAAGCCTTCGCGGCTTTCGCTAAAGCCATTCCTGCACGAGTTGAAAGTGGTGCTCCTTCAAATCCGGGACGACGAGATCGCTCTAAAAGATCCGCGATGTACTGAGCGACATTAGCGGACACTTGCACTTTTGTAACTTCAATCAAAGCTTCTGCAATTTCAGTTTCACTAAATAGCGGATGAATTTTTTGCAGCAAATGTCGAGGATCATCACCTTGTAAAATGCGCACTTCGGTTTCTTTAGAGGCCGGATGTAGTTCTAAACTCATTAGAAAACGATCTAGCTGACTTTCTGGTAAAGGAAAGGTGCCGGTCTGTTGATGCGGGTTCTGAGTTGCGATCACATAGAATGGATGCGGCAGTGGCCAGGTCACACCTTCAACAGACACTTCGCCTTCTTCCATCGCTTGTAGCAAAGCACTTTGGGTGCGCGGGCTTGCGCGATTCAACTCATCCGCCATCACCATCTGTGAAAATAACGGCCCTTGATGAAAAACGAATTTATGTTCTTGCGGATGATAGATCTGTCCGCCAATTACATCCGCTGGTAAAAGATCAATCGTGAATTGCACGCGACGAGTTTTTAATCCGGTGAGCTTCCCTAGCACCTGAACAAGAGTGGTTTTTCCAACTCCGGGCAAGTCTTCAATAAGCAAATGGCCGCCCGCCAGAAGGCAGGTGATGGCCAAACGAATTTCAACATTCTTATCCAGAACGACCTTCGAGGCCTGAGCAATGAGTTCGTGAAACTTCTGATTCATGCTCAATAAGGATATTAGGTCTTACTGCACGGGAGTAGCTATTCCCCGAAGTCCCGATGAAAGACTAGCGATTTACAAATAAAAAAGCCCTGGTAGTTGCCAGGGCTTAGTATGTTTTTTATCGAAGTGCAGTCAGCTTAGAACAAGCTTTTTTCTACAGCCGAGAAAATCGGGCCAGAGACAAATCCCATGATCACAATCGCTAGAGCCATGATCACAGTCGTCACTGTTGTTGCATTCAGTGAATGACTTGCAACTTCCGCGTTACCTTCTTTCATGTACATAACAACGACCGGGCGCAGGTAGTAGTAAACACCAATCACAGAGCTAATCATACCCCAGATCGCCAACCACAACAGACCTTCACCGATAGCCGCGTTGAACAGATAGAACTTACCGAAGAATCCAAGAGTCGGCGGAATACCTGCTAACGATAACAAGAACACCGTTAAGCAAAGAGCTAACATTGGTCTTTGTTTCGCAAAGCCAGCAAGGTCATCCACGTTCACGATGTGGTTCTCTGATTTTTCAAGCATGCTTGCAATCGCGAACGCACCCAAAGTCATCAAAGCATAGCTTAGAAGATAGAAGATAACTCCCGAAGCACCGAACGCACCGTTATCGCTAACGCCGGCCGTGATGATACCGATCAACAAGTAACCAGAGTGCGCTACTGATGAATACGCAATCATACGCTTAAAGTTATTCTGAATGATCGCTGCCGTGTTACCCAAGATCATTGTGATCACAGCCAACCATTGCAAGATATCAAACAAGTGATCTGAACCGATCAAAGACTTCGTTGCAATCACACGCAAGAAAGCGGCGAAAGAAACTGTCTTAACCGCTGTCGCCATGAAAGCCGTGTGCGGAGTTGGAGCCCCTTGATACACATCTGGAGTCCAAGCATGGAATGGTGCAATCGAAACCTTAAAGCAGAAGCCCAAGATAACGAAAGTGATACCAAACAAGAAAAGACGACTAGTTTGTACTAGCTCTGCCGCGCTATCCATGAATGCCAGGATGTTTGTTCCACCCGTTGAACCGAAGATAAATGCCACACCATAAAGGAACAATGCCGAAGCAAAAGAACCCAAGATGAAGTATTTCAAAGCGGCTTCTTTAGAAAGCTTCTCTTCGTGGCTCATCGCAATCATCAGATACAATGCCAAAGACATCATCTCTAGGCCGATGAAAACCATCAAAAGATCCACAGCAGAAACCAGGATCAACATACCTACAGCAGAACTCATCGCTAAGAAAATCAACTCAGAGAACTGTTTTCCTGTCGTCGATGGATTTTCATACATCATCACCATCGCCGCTCCCGCAGCGCCCAAAGCAATGATACCCATCCACTGAGTCACACCGTCAAAGATAAGACCGTTATTAAACGCTGTCTTACCGCCGCCACCAAACACAATCAAAAGACCAATCGCGATCACAATACCGATAAGGGCTTGCGCCAAAGTCACAGCATGAGGTTGTTCGCGGTTGCCGCGAAGAACTTTAGCCGTGATCGGAATCAAGCTTACTAGGAACAAGGCGATCATCGGAGAAATCAACAAAACGTCACTAAGACCGATATTCATATTCATTAGTTACCTCCTTGCGCGTGCTGAGTGGAAGTTGCGCCAGGCTCTACAATCGTCAGGTTATAGTTACTTCTGTTGTTCACTAGATAATCAATACTTGCCTTTGAATAGTTCAAGAAATGATTCGGGAAAAGACCCATCCAGAACACCATGATAACAAGAGGAACAAGAACCGCGATTTCACGCGCATTCAAGTCGTGAAGTGGGTGATGTTCGTCTTTCACCAACTCGCCTTTTTCGCCGAAGAATACGCGTTTGAACATCCAAAGCATATAAACGGCTCCCAAGATCACACCTGACACCGCGAAGTAAGCAAATACTGGTTCTGCTTGGAAAGTGCCAAGAAGAATCAAGAACTCACCCACGAAACCGTTCGTCAATGGAACTGCGATCGAAGACAAAGTGATGATAAAGAAAAAGATTGTGAAAAGCGGAAGAACTCCTGCTAATCCACCGTACTTGCTGATTTCACGAGAGTGCGTTCTTTCGTAGATCATACCGATCAACAAGAAGAGTGCACCTGTAGAAATACCGTGGTTCAACATTTGATAAAGACCACCGGACATCCCGTAAGCATTGAATGCAAATAGACCGACTAAGATGTAACCCATGTGCGACACCGAAGAGTACGCCACAAGTTTTTTCACATCCGGTTGAACCATCGCAACCAGGGCTCCGTAGATGATTCCGACTGTACCGATCAACATGAACAACCATGCCCAGTATTCAGAAGCTTCTGGGAATAATGGAATCACCCAGCGCATGAAACCGTAAGTACCCATCTTAAGCATCACACCGGCTAGAATTACAGAACCTGGTGTTGGGGCTTCAACGTGGGCATCAGGCAACCAAGTATGAACTGGGAATGCCGGAACTTTGATCGCAAAGGCCAAAGCAAACGCGAAGAACAATAAAGTTTGAAGGCTGAAGAATGTCCCACCTACAAACGGAATTTTAAGTTTGTAGAAATCAAGAAGACTTGCACTCATTGTGCCTGTCGCTTCTTGAGTTAGGTACATCATATAGATGATCGCAACGAGCATCATCACAGAGCCAGCGAATGTATAGATGAAGAACTTCACGGTTGCATAGATACGACGAGCACCACCCCAGATACCAACCATGAAGTACATTGGTACCAGAGAAAGCTCCCAGAACACGTAGAAGAAGATCGCATCCATTGCCAAGAACGTTCCAAGCATCGCTGTTTGCAGAACAAACATCGCGACGTGGAAGCCTTTAACTCTTTCTGTGATCGACGTCCAAGAACCCAAGATGATGATCGGTGTAAGGAACGTCGTTAAAAGAACCAACCACAACGAAATACCGTCGATACCCATGAAGTATTGAATGCCGAAGCGCTCAATCCACATGAACTTTTCAACCATCTGAAGGCCTGCAGAGTTCGGATCAAACTGTCTGAACAATGCTAAGCTCAAAATGAATTCAACGATTGAAAGGCCTAGGGCCAAGTGACGAATTGTATTCGACTTTGGCCAAACAGCGACGATCAACGCGAACAAAAGAGGTAGGAAAACAATGCTACTCAGGATCATACATTACCTCATGATCACAAATGAAAGAGCCACAACAACACCGATACCGATGTACATCGCGTACTGTTGCATATTACCAGTTTGGATAGAGCGAACGAACGAGCCCATACCGCGAGCTAAGTCGCCGGCCAAGTAAGTCGCTTTATCGATGAAATTCACATCGATGTAATACCAAGTGTTTTTGCTGATGCTAACAAGTGGATTGATGATGAATCCGAAGTAAGCTTCATCAACGAAATATTTGTTATACACAAGGTTGTACACAGGCTTGATGCTGTCGGCGATTTTCTTCGGAGTCTCTGGAGACTTCACGTAGAATTGGTACGCTACGATCGCAGAGATCAAAGCCAAACCAACAGAAACACCCATCAAAGTCCATTCCGTCGTGTGATCAATCGCTGTCCAACCTGGGATTGGAGAGATCATTGGATGCAACCAGTGCTCCCACACGTTTGGAAGGTGACCCAAATGTTCACCGATCACGTGAGGAATACCGATCCAACCACCGATCACAGAAAGAATACCTAAAACGATCAATGGAATCGTCATAAGCGCTGGAGATTCATGCGGGTGAACATCGCTTGGAACGCGGCTCTTACCCCAGAATGTCAACGCCATCAAACGAGTCATGTAGAACGCTGTCAAAGTCGCACCCAACGCCCCCATCGCCCACAAGATCGGAGAACCTAGTGGAGAGTTGAACGTGTAAGCTAAGATTTCATCTTTAGAGAAGAAACCCGCGAACGGCGGCATACCGATGATCGCAAGCCATCCCAAGAAGAACGTCACGTGCGTGATTGGCATGTACTTTTTAAGTCCGCCCATCTTACGTATATCTTGTTCTTCGTGCATCGCATGGATCACTGAACCCGAGCCCAAGAACATCAGGGCTTTAAAGAATGCGTGAGTCATCAAGTGGAACATCGCTGCTCCGAAAGCACCCACACCGCAAGCCAAGAACATGTAACCAAGTTGAGAGACTGTTGAGTACGCTAGTACTTTTTTGATATCCCATTGGGTCATACCGATTGTCGCTGCTAAAACGGCTGTCGCCGCACCGATGATAGCAATCACCATCATTGTGTTCGGAGCCATGATGAACAACGGATTCAAACGCACGATCATGTAAACACCGGCAGTTACCATCGTCGCCGCATGGATAAGAGCGGATACGGGTGTTGGACCGGCCATCGCGTCTGGAAGCCAAACATACAGTGGAATCTGTGCCGACTTACCTGTTGCGCCGATGAAGAGGAACAAAGTTCCCAAAGTCACCGCACCCAACCAAGAAGCCTCTGCTGTTGTTGGCGCCAAAGCATTCAACTCAGAGAAATTCAAAGTTCCGAAAGTGATGAAAAGGATGAACATTCCAAGTAGGAAAGCAGCGTCACCCACACGGTTTGTGATAAAGGCTTTCATACCAGCTGCAGCTTTTTCTTTGTCTGTGAACCAGAAGCCGATTAACAAGTAAGAGCAAAGACCAACGCCTTCCCAACCCACGAACATCACAAGCAAGCTGTCGCCAAGAACTAGCAACAACATGTTGAAGATAAAAAGGTTCAGGTAAGCAAAGTATTTTGCCGCACCTTTATCGTGGTGCATGTAACCGATCGAGAATAAGTGGATCAAAGTACCAACGCCCGTGATCACCAAGATCATGATAGAGCTGATTTGATCAACAACGAATCCGGCATTAACTTTAAACTTATCAACTGCCATCCACTCAAAGAAGCTCACCGCAATTTTGCGAGATTCCGCTGGCATCGCAACAACGTCTAACACCAATAAGATCGCGCTGATGAAAGAGATCGCAATTGCTGATGTGGCAATCACACCCGCCACGTTTGCAGAGTGCTTTTTATAACGAACTCCGTTGATCAAGAAACCAACGAACGGAGCTAGGATCAAAAGGGCCATTAAAAGAGAATGATTCACGGCTGCTCCCTTATCCTTTCAAGTGTTCAAAGAAGCGAATATTCACTTCGTTAAAGCGTTTAAAGATTGAAACGGCCAATGCCAAACCTACCGCCGCTTCTGCCGCGGCGATTGTCATGACAAAGAAAACCATGATGTGACCATCAAGAATGCCTAAGTACTTGCTGAATGCGATGAAGGTTAAATTCACAGAATTCAACATCAACTCTACAGACATCAAAAGTACGATCACGTTACGGCGAAGAAGAACTCCGGCCATACCCATCATGAACAAAAGTGCTGCCAGAACTAAATAGTGAGTCAGGCCAATGTTGTTAATGAAATCAGTGTTCATGTGTTCCACCTTTACTGCGCGCTAGAGCCACCGCACCAACTGCGATCACTAGCAAAAGAACGCCCAATGCTTCAAAGCCGAAGATGTATTTAGAAAACAAAATCTGGCCCAACTGTTTTGTTGTTTCCATGCCTGTTCCCGCAGTCACTGGGTTGTCCGTAGTTTTTTCAGTCAAAAGACCTACAGACATCGCAATGGCGCCGACAACCAGGCCTGCCAACAAACCTACGGAAGCAATTTTAACTGCTCCAGAAAACTTTCCCTTCGTGAAAGCTTGAAGATCTTTCTTCAAGTCGAAGAGCATGATCACCATGACGAAAAGAACCATCACGGCGCCGGCGTAAACGATCAACTGAACACCTGCAATAAAGTAAGCATTCAAAGTCACGAACAACGCGGAGATACCCACCATCGTCATCGCCAAACAAAGCGATGAATAAATCGGGTTAGATAAAAGAATGACACTCAGGCCGCTGACCAGAGTGACAATCGCTAAGAACCAAAAAAGAAATGCATCTGCTGTCACGTTATTCTCCTCACAAAGATGCGATGTAGATCACAAACGCGGTAATGATCGTGTTTGCTAGCGCCCAAGGAAGCAAAGTCTTCCAACCGAAATCCATCAATTGGTCATAACGGAAGCGTGGAAGCGTCCAACGAACCCAGATGAAAACCCACAAGAAGAATGCAAACTTGATATTGAAAACAAGGAAGTGGATCAATGCCACCAAAGCACTTGCCCAGCCCGCAGAAGACGTTACCGAAGCCGCCCACTCTTGAACTTGTTCAACGGATACGTACGGAATACCGTAACCACCGAAGAAGAACAAAGCCATCAAGCCTGAGGCGATCATCATGTGACCGTATTCACCGATGAAGAACATGTTGAATTTGAAGCCGCCGTACTCTGTATGGAAACCGGCAACAAGTTCAGATTCACCCTCTGCCAAGTCGAATGGAAGACGATTTGATTCGGCAAATGCTGTTGTGAAGAACAAAAGAGCTGCCAATGGTTGATAGAAAATCCCCCAGTTTGGAAGCCAACTTGCAGTGATTGTGTGACCCAAGAAGACGAATTGAAGGGGACCTTGTTGAGCCACCGTCATGTCTTGAAGGTTGAACGTACCGTAAAGCATGATCACGCCCACGATAGAAAGACCCAAAGCCAACTCGTAAGAGATTGTTTGCGCCGAAGCACGAAGAGCACCCATCAAAGAGTACTTATTTCCTGAACCCCAACCCGCCATCAACAAAGTGTAAGCAGCCAAAGAAGAAACACCCAAGATGAATACGATACCAACGCCGATATCATAACCTTGAACCAAGAAAGTGTACGGACCCCAAGTAGATCCAAACATTTCAAATGTTCCTACTTGAATCGGTGTCGACATTGGGATGGCAGAGAACGCCACCGCACCTGGAATCAACGCAAATACCGGAGCTGCATAGTACAACAATGGTTTTGCGGTATCTGGAACGAAGTTTTCTTTCGTCAAGAATTTCACAGCGTCAGCCAAAAGTTGCATCAAGCCCAAAGGTCCTACGCGGTTGGGTCCCAAACGATTTTGAATGAATGCGGAACCACGGCGCTCTAGCCATACAAGAATAGGAACTGCTTGAACCATCATCAAAAAGATGACGACAAGTTTTAAACCGTTAACGGTAATTTCAAAAAGATCTTTACCCATTCCCATTGATTAGTCCCATTCCAATGCTTTTGATTTTACTTCCCAGAAAAGTCCGAAGATGAAAATTCCGATGAAGACCATCATCGAAATAAGCACGAACAGACCTTGTCCTGATGATAAGAAATCACGGAAAGAAGTTGCCCATGGATACATGAAAATGATCTCGATATCGAAAAGGATGAAGAGGATCGCAGTAAGATAATACTTTACTGAAACCTTTGTATCTTTCTTATCAAGAGCAGGAATACCGCACTCGTAAGGCTCGTACTTGATAGAGTTATAAACGGGTTTGCCGCCTGTTTTGGACGCGACCCATACTAAAAATGCTCCGAATAGAGCGATGAAGATGACGATGAAAATGACTCCACCGAGTGGCACTGTACCCCTCCAAAGTTGTCGTTATTATTTGGATTTCAATTAGTTATATATGTGTCGTCTGTGAAAACCAAGAAATATGAATGGAAACAAGGCGATAAGCATGGCAAGATGAGCCCACCGAATGAAAGCCGAAATGACTCATACAAGGCTTGAATCCATCCTGGAAAGGGCCTTCGAAACAACACGCGGAAAAATTCAAGTGACCGGAGCTGCATCTCCGCTCGCGCTTGCTTACTTTTTGTCGCAGACTTACTCTAAAAAAATCAACAGCTTGCCGCACTTAGTTGTTGTTAGCAGTCTTTCCGAAGCGAACAAACTTCAGCAGCTTTTAGAGTTCTTTGACCCATCTCGTCACAGCACGATTTTACCTGCTTTCGATGTTTCACCTTATTCCGGTCTTTATCCAAACTCGAGAGTCGTTAGTGATCGCGTTCGATTCTTGTCTCGAGCCCAACAAGCGAAGGCTGGAGAAATCTTCATATCTGTTTCTGACGCGCTGACACAAAAGACTTTGCCGGTGAAAATCCTGAAAGAATATTCGCGTCTTCTAAAACCCAGCGACGAACTTCCTGAAGACATCGCAGAGTATTTAAACTCGCTTGGCTATTCTTCAGCACCGATGGTGGAAGATAAAGGTCAGTATGCTTTGCGCGGAGGTATCGTTGATATTTTCCCGCCGACAGAAGATGAACCGGTTCGCTTAGATTTATTCGGCGATCAAATTGAGTCTATTCGTCACTTCAATGTTTCAGATCAACGAAGCACCGATGAAGTTGCTTCATTCGTCTTAACTCCAGCGCGCGAGATTCTTTTCCGCGATGAAAATCACGAAAGACTTTTGCAAAGAGTCCGCGCGATGATTGATGGCCGCGAGGTTGATAAGGCCGAGGCCGAAGAAACTCTGCGCTCTTTGGTTTTAAAAAACTCATTCCCTGGAATTGAATTCTTACTTCCCTACTTTTATGGAGAACTTGCTAGTCCGCTAGAACATTTTTCATCTGCGGTGAATGTATGGTTTTTAGATCCGATTGAAATTTCCAGATGGACAGATGAAGTTTGGGCCGAGATTAAAGCGGACTACGCTTCAAGCACGCAACACGTGATTCGACCTGAGTTGGAATTACTTTACTCTCCATTTGAAACTTTAAGTTTCCCTGCCGGATCGCGCGAAGTTTATTTCTCTTCATTAGAATATTTAGAAAACGCCGAGACCAGCGAAGATGGCAGAGTCGAATATCGTACGGCACTGACTCAAGACTTCACGAACCTAAGTTTAAATAACGCCGTTGGCTCTGAGATGTGGCTGCAGGCGGCTACCAACAAGCTGAACAAATGGCGTGACGACGGTTATCGCATTTTCATTGGTACGAAAAATCAATCCCACATTGAGCGCTTAAAATTAATCTTTGATAAGCTGGGTCTGAAGGTCGCACGCGCGAATGAAGATGAGTATCGTTGGGATTCTTGGTTGATGGAGCAAGACAGTGCCACTCATCTTGTTCACGTTATTCCTCGCTATCTGACTGAAAGCCTTCGTCTAGACGAAGAAAAAGTTATTTTCCTGCGCGATGAAGACTTCTACGGAAAGAAGCAGCGTTCTCGTGAATCTTCCGGTGCGCAAGACTTTCAAAAGCAAGCCAAGCGCCTGGCGTTCGGTGATTTAAAACCGGGCGATCTTGTTGCCCACGTTAAACATGGTGTGGGTCAATATGAAGGTCTTAAGATCATGAATATTGGCGGGGTCGAGTCTGAGTACATTCAGGTCGGCTACAAGGATAAGGATAAACTTTATCTTCCTGTTTACCGTGTGGGCCAACTACAGAAATTCTCTGGCGCGGCAAGCACAACAATTCTTGATAAACTGGGTGGCACCGCTTGGGAAAAGACCAAAGCAAAGGTTAAAGCCCACGTTCGCGATATCGCGGCTGATCTTTTGGCTCTTTATGCGAAACGGGCTGAGCTTCATCGTCCGCCTTTTGTGTTTAAAGATAGTGAAATTCAGATGTTTGAAAACAGTTTCCCATATGAGGAAACTGACGATCAAATGCGCGCAATCAACGACATCATGCGCGACTTAAAATCCACAAAACCGATGGATCGTTTGGTCTGCGGCGATGTGGGTTTTGGTAAAACCGAGGTCGCTATGCGCGCGGCCTTCTTTGCTGTGCAAGCTCGTCGTCAAGTCGCTTTACTCGCTCCGACAACTGTCCTTACATTCCAGCACTTTGAAACTTTGAAAAAACGTTTTGAAGGTTGGCCGGTGGATATCCGAGTTTTAAATCGCTTCGTAACTCCATCGGAAGTCAAAAAGACTTTGCAGGATCTTAAAGACGGCAAGGTTGATATCATCGTCGGAACACATAAGTTATTAGGATCAACAATTCAGTATAAAGACTTAGGTCTTCTGATTGTCGATGAAGAGCAAAAGTTCGGTGTTACTCATAAAGAGAAAATTAAAAAGATGAAGGTCAGCGTTGATACTTTGACCTTGTCGGCAACGCCCATTCCTAGAACTTTGAATATGGCCTTGGTGGGAATTCGCGACTTGAGCTTGATTAACACGGCTCCGGTCGATCGTTTGCCAACGCGTACCTTTGTCACAAAGTTTGATGAAGAGACGATTCGTAAAGCGATCACCGCTGAAATTTCTCGTGGTGGCCAGATTTATTTTATTCACAATCGTATTGAATCTATCTACGGGTTGGCGGATGAAATTCGCAATATCGTTCCCGAAGCACGTATTCGTATCGGTCACGGCCAGATGGAAGAGCACGAGCTTGAAAAAACCATGCTTGCCTTTTTCCATCACGAAATCGACGTCCTTATTTGTACTGCGATTGTCGAATCAGGAATGGACGTGCCAAGAGCGAACACGATGTTCATCGATTCCGCGCACATGTTTGGGCTGTCTCAGCTTTATCAATTGCGTGGCCGCGTAGGTCGAAGCAAAACGCGCGCTTATTGTTATCTGATGATGCCGCGAAATCGCAAACTCGATAAAGAGCAGCAAGAGCGCTTAAAGATCATTCAAGAGAACACCGCTTTGGGTAGCGGTATTAAGATTGCGCAGTACGATCTTGAGCTTCGCGGCGCCGGAAATATTCTGGGCGAAGAACAATCCGGTCATATCAACTCTGTCGGTTATGAAATGTACATGGATCTTCTAAATGAAGCGTTGGCTGAAGCTAAAGGCGAAGCCGTCGACGACATGGAACTAGATCCAGAAATCAACTTGCGCATCCCTGCGATGATTCCTGATAACTATATTTCAGATATTCGCATCCGCCTTAGCTACTATAAGGCCTTGGCAGATATTACGTCGAACGAAGATTTGGATCGCATCGAAGAAGAATTGCGCGATCAGTTCGGCGCTATCCCTGAACCGACTGTGAACTTGATGGGCTTGATGTTAATTCGCCGTCAATGTAAAGAGTTGGGTGTACGCGATATCAGCGCTGGCGTAAAATCTGTTTCGTTGATCTTCACTGAAAAAACAAAATTGAAACCAGAGACGGTAATTCAATTGGCGGTTCGTGAAAGTAAGAAATATTCTTTAACTCCGGACAATCGCTTGAATATCAAGCTGCCGAATATCTCATGGTCTGCCGTTCACGAAGAACTCGAGACTCTTTTGAAGCTAATTTAAAATTCTAAGCGAAGACCGGCGCCGTAAAGAAAATCCGTCGTCGTGTCGGGATCATCTTCTGCTGAAGTGGCGGCATATTGTGTGGCGTACACATCGATAAAAGTATTTTCTAAACCCCAGTTAAATGTGGTTTGCTTTGCGGTTTGATAATCCAACCAATCAAGCTGCAACAAAAATCCGATGGTGTAATTAAATCCCATTTGTGTTGTCGCCGAAAAAGAATCTGTTGGCGATGACTCTGAAAGACCCATTTGCCAGATATTCAGTCCCAGATAAGGGGCTACGTAGGGCTCGGCCATAAAGTTATCGGCAACAAATTTTAATCCAATTCCGTACTTAGTAACTTCTAAAGAACGATCAGAGCCCGAACGATTGTCTTCAATTTTACCCATGCCATAGTCTAAACCCAGCGCCAATGCGCCTAAGGCAAAATTATATTTATAATCAATACTCACACGGATCAGGGGAATGGGATCAGTCCCAAAAAGATCGCCGTAACTTAAATTATCTAAAGTCGAGATATAGTTTTTTAGATCCAGGCCTTCGTAATCAACACCGAAATACATGCCGTGGGTCTCGCGTCGTTCCTTGTAAGGCGCAAGGTTGTCTTGAACAACTTCGACTTCCACTAACGGAACATTTTCATCTTGAGGTGTCGACGGAAGAGCTTCTTCTTGAGCGAAAGACAACGATCCCGCAAGGACGGCAAGAACGAAGCAGACTTTGGATATCAGACTTAGGTGCAATTTCATGTTGTCTCGCAAATATCGCCTACCTTCAAAAGTGGCGAATGATATTCTTTTATCTATGAGCAAGTATATCAGAGATTTAAATCGAATTTTGAGTGTTACTCTGCTCGCGCTTCTCTTTCCCTACCTTGTGCTAGCTGCCCCGACCACCCTTACACAAATAATCGATAAAAAGATTGCCGCCATGACGGTTGAAGAAAAAGTGGGACAGCTTTTTATCGTTGGATTTCCACAGAAAACTGTCACTCCTGATTTGGAAAAATTCATCGCTGCCAATAAGCCGGGTTCATTTTTACTTTTCAAAAGAAACATTCTTTCTATTGAACAAATCAGAAATTTGAATACGCAGTTGTATCGAACAAGCTTTAAGTATTCAAAGCTTCCGCCCTTGATCTCTATCGATCAAGAAGGTGGGTCTGTCTCTCGTTTACCTATTTATCCCGCTCCACCAAATGCTTTGGCCATTGGGCAAACACAGTCGCCGTTGCTAGCGGAAGAAATGGGTTATCAAACAGGACTCTTTTTGCGCGAAGTCGGATTCAACATGAATCTTGCACCGGTGCTAGATGTGACCGATCCCTTAAGTGGGAGCTTCATCGGTGTAAGATCTTTTGGATCAGATCCCGATGTTGTGAGTGAGCTGGGTGTTGCCTACTCTAAAGGTTTATTAAAAGCGCGCGTGATTCCTACGGCCAAGCATTTTCCAGGTACGGGTAATCTTAAAGCCGATCCACATCTTAGTGTGGTTCAGAATAATTCTTCTTTAGAGGCTTTAAAACAAACAGATCTTAAGCCCTTTGAAGCCTACGCGAAACTGGGTGATAAAGTTGCTTTAATGCTTTCGCACCTGATCTATCCGGCTTTAGATAAATCTCGCGAACCTGCGAGTTTTTCAAAACCCATTGCTCAAGATCTTTTGCGTGAGGAAATGAAATACAAAGGTTTGGTAATTACTGACGATCTTCAGATGCAGGGATCAAAACAACTTCTTCGGCCTGAAGTCGCGGCTTTAAAGGCACTTCAATCAGGCGCTGATATCGTTATGCTGACTTGGTCTTTTGCAGATCAAGGAAAAGCTTTCGAGTTCGTTAGAAAAGCGGTGCGCTCTGGTGATTTCAAAGAAGATCTTTTGAATGAAAAGCTTCATCGCATCTTAACAGTTAAGGCCTTCGCTAATCTGTACCGAAAGAACCCAGCCTTACCTTCGTTGACTCAAGGTCTGACATTAACTTCGAAAGATTATTCTGAGGTTGAAGCCAATATTCTTGATCAGAATCTTCGCACAAACTTAATTCCGCGCGCTCTGCCCGGCAAGAAGGAGCCACAGAAAAGAAAGGTCGCTTCCGTAAATAAGGTGTGCGTGCTGGCACCCTCAAGCGCCTTCATCTCTTCGTTTAAAAAATCGGCTGGTAGACCGGTCTCATCAAAATATCTAACTGGCGATTTTAATAAAGATCTTGCGACAGATTGGATGACCACAATGAAGTGCCCCCTTTCTGTCATTGCGATCACCGGTCCGAAAACCGCAGCCCTCGTAAAGTCTCTGACCGCACAAGAAAAGAAATCCGTCATCGTCGTGAATCTAGGTGCACCTAAATTATTAACCAAAGAAAAAGGCTACCTCCGAGTCCTTCAGCTTTACTTCAATCACAAAGACTCGGGCCAAAAAGTAGCCCAACACCTCGACGACATCTTAGCCTCCTCCGCCGCATCCTACGTCCTCCGCTAAGGTACCAGCTTCCCTTTCTAAAAGGTACCGGGTTACCAAAAGTCCCCCTGGCACCTTTTGGGTGACTAAACTTTTGACAGTAAGGGCGCGGGATGTCGCTCTGGAGGTCGACGTTTCGGGAGAGCTTAATATGTATGGCTTGGAGACGAATTTAATTCGTCTTCAAGGGTCTAAATCCCGGTATGAATGGGTCTGAATTTGCATTGTCTCTTTATAGATTTAGAGAGGCGGTAACGTGTCTGGAATTAAACTAGTATCAAAAAGTCTTTTGGCATTAGCGCTACTTCTTTCTGCGGGCCTAACATTTCACGCGGTGGAATCCGAAGCGGCTCGCAAACAAACACGCAAATCAGCGGCCCGAGCTGTTCGTAATAAGGGAACTCCGGCAGGAGTTTTTGCCCTTTATCAAAACCCTGTTTTTGGTTACGGAAAATGCTTACCTCGTCTGGTTGAATCTGCCGACACGATTTTAGATCGCAACGGAATTGACACCGTTAAGGCTAACGACAAAGAAAAAATCGCGCTGGCTAAAGGTGTCGCGCAAGTCGAGCGCCTTTTAGGTCAACCGATTCCCCGCGATTATCAATATGACTATCAATGGATCGAAGCTTCAGGCCCTTGGAACTCTGGAATTTCTCGTCGCGGTTTCGTGACTGTAAAGCGCCCTCGCGGATCTCTTAAGGGTCAGCTTACGGGCCGCATGATGCATGAGTTGGGTCATCGCTTTGGTCACGCTAACAACAACGAAAACTACAACGAGTACCGCAAGCACATGCGCGGGAAAAAATGTATGATCACGACTTATTGTGGAAAAAGCTTGAATGAAGAATTCGCGGAAGTTTTCGAAGCCTATGTGGTGAATCCTGATTTCTTGGCTAAGCACTGCCCGGATTCATATGCTTACTTTAAGAATAAGCTTTTTAGAAACTCAGACGATTTAAATGTATCGTGTGAAGATCCAGATTCTATCTTAGAGCATGACGAAGATGATGACATCAACGCGGTTGAAGATTCAGATGAAGAGCAAATTGATGAGAGCAATGATTTCAAAATGCTTCTTCCAGAGCTGGGACCAGTTCCAGCGGAGAACCCACGTTTCTCAAATATCGACTACTCGGTAACTCCACCAGAAGCCGCAGTTCCGCTTTCGGAAATGAAGATCCCAGCGCCGGCGGCGCGTCCACGCGGATTAAGATAGTCTTCATGTCTTAGAAAAAGAAAAAGGCCCTCTTTTCAGAGAGCCTTTTTTATTTTTCAATTTGAAACTTCGATTACTTCTTAGCTTGAGAAGCAACTTCGATTTTCGCTCTTGCGCGAGCCCATTCACGTTGGAACTCTACCCAGTCTTCGTCAGTGATGACTTCATTCATCACTTTCTTCTCTGATTCCGCAAGGTAGGCTTTAGTCATTTCAAGGTCGATCTCTTCTGGCAAATCAGCGATATTCGCTAAGATGTTCACGCCTTCAGGACTTACTTGGCAATAGCCCCAGCTGATAACAGCCGTTTCTTGCCTTTCTTTTCCCTTAAGTTTCCATTTCATCACGCCTGTTTCCAAAGTCGTGATCAAAGGCGCGTGACCAGGAAGAATATTAAGCTCTCCCTTAAATGCAGGAACAGTCACCTCTTCAACCTCTTGGCCTACGAGGATGCGCTTTTCCGGAGTCACGATCGTTAATTTAAACATATCTCGCCCTTTCAAGCGGCAGACGCTTTAGGCAGCCTGCCGATGGGAAGCGCAGGTATTACGCCTGCAACTTCTTCGCTTTCTCGATAACGTCTTCGATAGTTCCAACAAGGTAGAACGCCTGCTCTGGAAGAGCATCGTGTTTACCATCAAGGATCTCGCGGAAACCTTTAACAGTGTCTTTGATATCAACGTAACGGCCTGGCAAACCAGTGAACTGCTCAGCAACGAAGAATGGCTGAGACAAGAAACGTTGAATTTTACGAGAACGAGATACAACAAGTTTATCTGCTTCAGACAACTCGTCCATACCCAAGATCGCGATGATATCTTGAAGCTCACGGTTACGTTGCAACAATGCTTGAACGTCACGAGCACATCTGTAGTGTTCTTCGCCAATTACGCTTGGATCCAAAAGACGTGAAGTTGACGTCAATGGGTGAACCGCAGGGAAGATCGCCATAGCTGCGATATCACGGTCAAGATTCGTAGTCGCATCCAAGTGAGTAAATGTAGTTGCAGGAGCTGGATCCGTATAGTCATCGGCAGGTACGTAAACCGCTTGAACTGACGTGATCGAACCTTTTTTAGTAGAAGTAATACGCTCTTGAAGAGTACCCATCTCTGTAGACAATGTTGGTTGGTAACCAACGGCAGAAGGGATACGACCAAGAAGTGCGGAAACTTCGGCACCCGCTTGAGTAAAGCGGAAGATGTTATCAACGAAGAAAAGAACGTCTTGGTTTTCAACGTCACGGAAGTATTCAGCAACAGTCAAACCAGTCAAAGCAACACGCGCACGTGCTCCTGGTGGTTCATTCATTTGACCGAAAACTAGAGAAGTCTTAGCCAATACGCCAGACTGTTTCATCTCTTGCCACAAGTCATTACCTTCACGAGTACGCTCACCTACGCCGGCGAATACAGAGAAACCACCGTGCTCAGTAGCGATGTTACGGATAAGTTCTTGGATAAGAACTGTTTTACCAACACCCGCACCACCGAACAAACCGATCTTTCCACCCTTTGCGTATGGAGCAAGAAGGTCAACGACTTTAATACCCGTCATCAACATCGCAGCTGCAGTTGCTTGGTCTTCGAACTTAGGAGCCGTTCTGTGGATACCCCAATGTTCTTTTGCGTTTACTGGACCCATTTCGTCGATAGGCTCACCAACTACGTTGATGATACGACCCAAAGCTTCGCGGCCTACTGGCGCTGTGATTTGAGTTCCCAATGCTTTAACTTTTTCACCACGAACTAAACCTTCAGTTTGGTCCATAGAGATCGTTCTTACAACACCGTCACCCAAGTGCTGAGCAACTTCAAGAACTAGGTTGTATTCAACGTCAGAGATAAATTTATTAGATACACGAAGAGCAGAGTTGATCGCTGGAAGTTCTCCACCTTCGAACTCTACGTCCACTACGGGACCCATTACCTGTTTTACTTTACCGAATGCCATTATTCAGCTCCCTATCCTTTAAGCGCTTCAGCGCCAGATACGATTTCAATCAATTCTGTAGTAATTTTTTCTTGTCTCAATTTGTTGTACGTCAGAGTGAGCTTGTTGATCATCTCTTTCGCGTTGTTTGTCGCGTTTTCCATCGCGCTCATACGAGCACCATGTTCACCCGCAACAGACTCGGACATACATCTGTAAACTTGAAGATCGAAATGCTTTTCAAGCAACTCTTTAATGATTTGCTCTGGAGCTGGTTCGAAAATCATATCTACAGAAAAGTTCGATGCAGTCTCAGCTTCTGTGTTGAAAGTCGTCAATCCAAGATCAATTGGAAGAAGAGTTTCAGCCGTTACAACTTGAGAGATTGCAGATTTGAATTCGTTATGAATCACACGAACTTCGTCGTATGCACCTTCAAGGTAGTCATTCATCACGCGATTCGCAACTTTAGAAGCCAACTCATAAGAGATGTCTTTATCAAGCTTCGTGATGTAATCAACCGGCTTAATACCTCTTCTGGCGAAGTAGTCATGACCACGACGACCTACGAAAAGGAAATCAATCTTCTCAAGGTTTGCTTTATTACTATTATAATAAGCTTCAGTGAATTTATTGATATTGCTGTTGAAGGCGCCACAAAGACCGCGATCAGAAGTGATAACAACAAGCAAAACTTTCTTTACTTGTTCTTTCTTTTCCATCAACGGGTGCGTCACCTTGTTTGTCACAGCGATATCCGCAATCACCTTACGCAAAGTCAGAGCATAAGGACGCATATTAACGATGTTATTCTGCGCCTTTCTCAACTTCGCAGCAGACACGAGCTTCATCGCTTTCGTGATCTGCTGGGTGTTTTTAGTGGACTCAATCTGAGCCCGGATATCCTTCAAGCTTGCCATTTAAGCACCAAATTACTTGTTAGAAGGTTGGAAGATAGCTTTGAACTCTTCAAGAGCTGCCAACAACGCTTTTTTAGTGTCGTCCGCAATTGCTTTCTTCTCGCTAATAGTTTTGATGATGTCAGAGTGCTTGTTTTTCAAGAACTCGATCATCTCTTTTTCGTATCTCTTAACGTCTGTCTCTGGGTAAGCATCAACGAACGCATTTCCAGCTGCGAAGATCATAACGATTTGCTCTTCAACTTTTACTGGAGAGTATTGAGGTTGTTTCAACACTTCGATCAAACGACGACCACGCGCCAACTGTTGTTGAGACGCTTTATCCAAGTCAGATGCAAACGCCGCGAATGCTTCCATAGAACGGAACTGAGCAAGTTCAAGTTTCAAAGAACCCGCAACTTGTTTCATCGCTTTAATTTGAGCCGCACCACCCACGCGAGAAACTGATTTACCTACAGAGATAGCTGGACGCACACCTTTGTAGAATAGATCTGATTCAAGGAAGATCTGACCGTCAGTGATAGAGATCACGTTCGTTGGGATATAAGCAGAGATATCGCCCGCTTGTGTCTCGATGATTGGCAATGCAGTCAATGAACCGCCGCCTTTATCAGCTGACAATTTAGAAGCACGCTCAAGAAGACGGCTATGGCAATAGAACACGTCGCCTGGGTAAGCTTCACGTCCTGGAGGACGACGAAGAAGAAGAGATAATTGACGGTAAGCTTGAGCTTGTTTCGTCAAGTCAT
Organism: Bdellovibrio bacteriovorus; assembly: GCF_001592755.1. Lineage (NCBI taxonomy): Bacteria > Pseudomonadati > Bdellovibrionota > Bdellovibrionia > Bdellovibrionales > Pseudobdellovibrionaceae > Bdellovibrio > Bdellovibrio bacteriovorus. Next base: position 544,711 of record NZ_LUKF01000001.1, read on the forward strand.
CATAAACGATCAATGCATGTCTGCCAGTATCACGGAAGTATTCCGCCATTGCTGTACCAGAGTAAGCAGCAAGGTATTGAAGTGGAGCTGGATCAGAAGCATTCGCCGCGATAACAGTCGTGTACTCAAGAGCACCCGCTGCACGCAATTTTTCAACTACTAGAGCAACAGTCGATTGTTTTTGACCGATAGCTACGTAGAAGCAATGAACGTTTTGACCTTTTTGATTGATGATAGCATCAACCGCGATAGTCGTTTTACCAGTTTGACGGTCTCCGATGATCAACTCACGTTGACCGCGACCGATTGGTACTAGAGCGTCGATAGCTTTGATACCTGTTTGAAGAGGCTCTTCAACTGGGTGACGGTATACGATACCAGGAGCTTTAGTTTCAACGATACGAGAGTGAGGCGTGTTGATAGGACCGCGACCGTCGATCGGGTTACCAAGAGCGTCTACCACGCGACCAAGAAGAGCTTCACCAACTGGAACGGAAACGATTTTTTTAGTTCTTTTAACAGTGTCGCCTTCTTTGATTTGGCGATCTTCACCGAACAAAACGGTACCAACGTGACCTTCTTCAAGGTTCAATACCATTCCGTATACTTCGCCTGGGAACTCAACAAGTTCACCAGCCATTGCGTTTTCAAGACCGTAGATACGAGCAACCCCGTCCCCTACTGCAAGAACGCTACCTGTTTCACTTACTTCAATCTTTTTATTGTATTGATTGATTTGCTCTTTGAGAACGCGACTGATTTCGTCGGCACGGATTTGTGTTTCCATTTTTAGTTGGCTCTCCTGTTTAATTCTTCATTCAATTTTTTTAAGTGCGTGTCGATACTGTCATCAAAAGTCCATCCGCCCACTTGAGCAACAACGCCGCCCAAAAGCTTCGGATCTTGTTGGTAAGTCAATACGATCTTCTTATTAAGAACCTTATTGATCTTTTGTTCGATTTCTTTTTGCGCTTCAGCTGACAGCGGCTGAGCAGAACGAATCACACCACGAGTGATGCCCTCTTCAAGGTCCAACATTTCTTGGAATGCGTGAACAACTTGATCAAGAGCCTCAAGACGACCTTTTTCACCCATCAATACCAATGTGTTAAGGACTTCCTGAGAAACGCCTTTTCCAGTCAAGGCCGCTTTTACAGCCGCGACTTTTTGATCAGACGAAATCATCGGATTTGCAAAATAACTTTTTACAGCAGTGTCCATTTTGAAAGCTTCAGAAATTGCTTTCAATTCACCGAACACTTTTGAGTGTGTGCCTTGTTGTTTTGCTACGGCCAAAAGGGCTTTCGCGTAACTTTTTGCTACTTCACTAATTCTCATCGGCTACACTCCAACGTGGTTGATAAAATCTTTTTGAAGTTTTTGTTGATCAGCGGAACCGATGTCTTTTGTCAAAACAGTGCGAGCCGCTTCCATAGAGTCTTTCAAAAGTTGCGTGCGCAATTCGTTTTGGGCACGTTGAACTTCAAGCTTTGCCGTTAGCTCGGCATCTTGACGAATGCGTTTTGTAACTTCGTTCGCTTCGTCTAAGATTTGTTTTTTCATGTCATCAGCATGAGCTTGGGCTTTACGAAGAGACTCTTCACGAGTCGCATCCAAGTTCGCAAGTTTGTTTTTGATATCAACGAATTCTTTTTCTGCTTGCTCACGAGCGAATGCAGATTTCTGAGCCGCCTCTAGGTAAGCAGCTTTTCTTCCAGAGAAGAAAGAAACGATTCCGTCTTTAGTGAAATAGATAAGACCCGCAACCAAGATAGCTACGTTGATAGCCTGGTACATAACCGCTGATGGAATGCCATCATGGTGACCACCGCCAGCAGCAAGCGCTAGCGCAGGAGCTGTGATAATAAAAAGTGATACAAGCAACTTCATGTCTGCCCTCTTATTTTAACAACTTAGTAGTAATTGCCATCGCCACAGCACTTGTTTGAGTTTTTAACTCAGACGCTGCTGCTTGAACTGCAGATGTGATTTTTGTGCGATTGGATTGAACAAGCTGTTCTGATTCAGAACGAGCTTTAGCAACAAGAGCTTCATAGTCTTTGTTTGCTTGAGATTTTGCAGCATCCACGATGCTCTTAATCTGAGAGTTCAGGTCACGAGTTTTTGTTTCGTACTCTGTTTGTAACTCTACGGATTTATTTTGATATTCAAGAGCAAGATCTTCGCCCCCCTTTGTTCTTCTTTGTCTTTCGTCCAAAGCGTGTGCATATGGTGCGAACACGACTTTGCTTAGAAAGATCAAAGCAATAGCAAAAAGAACAAACTGAAAGGCTGCTGTGGTATTGATACCTAATTGTCCAAAAATGTCCATTTGGTTGAAATCCCTACTGATTTTTTGAGCTTTGGGATTAGCATTCGCGCTTGGAACTGGTCAACGTAATTTTACTACTTGATAATGTTAGTGCCTAAGACTTAGGCATATAGGACGCACCCTCGAAAACAACCCCTTCATCGATACGCAAACTAGGGCTTGTCACCGTGCCTTTAAACACAGCGGGTGGGTGCATAATAACTCTGCGGCGGGCAAAGAGATTTCCCTCAACCCGGCCACTAATAACTATAGTATCAGCCTCAATTTGGGCGGTTACAAAAGCGCCCTCATTGATAACGATGGTATCTTTAGTAAAGATTTCCCCCTTAAAATCCCCACCGATTTGCACGGTGCCCTCGAAGCTGAGCTTTCCTTCGAAATGCGTACCCTGGTCAAGAATCGCAGTGACATGACCAGAGAGGAGATCTTCTTGTAATGACGGAGGAAATGCTACTGCCATCCTTCTTTAAGCCTATCTACTAAGTTAGTAAGTTCATCGTCTGAATAGAAGTGAATACTAATCTTACCTTTTGAGTTGGAATAATCAATGTTCACTTTCGTGCCCAGGATCTTTTGTAGTTCGTCGCCAAGACCTGCAATCAAACGTTGCGTAACATTAGAATCAAAGGAAACTGGCTCCTCTTTTTCTTCTGTTCCTTTTACAACGGCCTGCACCATTTTCTCGAGCTTACGAACCGCGATTTTTTCGTTCACAACTTTTTTCGCGAACTCAAGCTGCTTCTTTGGATCCGGCAAAGCCAAAAGAACTTTTGCGTGTCCAACAGATAAAGTGTTTTCAGAAATCATGTTTTTGATTTCTTCAGATAAAGAAAGAAGGCGCACGGCATTTGCGACGGTCGCACGATCTTTACCTACTTTTTCAGCTACTTGCTGTTGAGATAATTTAAACTCTGTGATGAGGCGAGAATAACCTTCTGCCTCTTCAATCGGATTCAAATCTTCACGTTGAATATTCTCAACAATCGCCAACTCAAGGGCTTGTTTGTCATCGTAATTCTTAAGGATAACTGGAACCTCATGAAGTCCCGCAAGCTGAGCCGCTCTCCAGCGACGTTCACCGGCTACGATTTCAAGTTTTCCTGCCGTCGTACGACGAGCCACGATCGGCTGAAGAATTCCATTCTCTTTAATAGACTGAGACAGCTCTTGAAGCGGCTCTTTTTCAAATGAAGTACGCGGCTGATACTTACCTGGAGAAAGTTTATCAATTCCCACTTTCCAGATTTTGCTCTCAGGATCTACGGGAGGGGCGACGGGTGTCGCTTGTTGAGAGCTCACAGGAGCAGTGGGTGTTGATGAAGTTGCTACATTATTAGATGCTGTCGCACCAGCCGGAGCTGATGCCGAAGGAGTTTTGGCTGGAATTTCTGTCGGAGCAGGTCCACCCAATAAAGAGCCTAGGCCGCGACCCAAACCCTTCTTTTTGTTTGAAGATTCAACAGCAAAATCAGACATTTACTTCCCCTTCGTAAGCATTTTGTTCAGTCTGTGGCGCCACTTCTGAAGTCGTTTTTTGCACAGAACGCGCAATGACTTCTTTAGCTAGCTCCAAATATCTTGTCGCGCCGATGGATTTGCTGTCGTATTCGAAGATGGATTGACCATGGCTCGGTGCCTCGCTGAGGCGTACATTTCTTGGAATGATGGCGTTAAATACTTTATCGCCAAAGTGGTTCTTAATCTCAGTCACGACTTGATGGCTAAGATTGTTACGGCTATCGAACATCGTTAGAACGATGCCTTCGATATGCAATTGCGGATTCAAATTCTTTTTGATTAAGCCCGCTGTATTTAGAAGTTGGCTCAATCCTTCAAGTGCATAGTACTCACACTGAAGTGGTACTAAGAAACTATCTGCCGCATTCAAAGCATTTAAAGTAATTAGACCTAATGATGGTGGGCAGTCGATAATCACGAAGTCATATTGATCAGCCACTGTCGCGATCGCTTGTTTAAGGCGATATTCACGATGCGGCATATCAACAAGTTCAATCTCTGCTCCGACTAGATCAGGATTAGCCGTGGATACCTTCAAGTTACCATTTGCTGTATTTTGAGTAGCCTCGGTCAAAGTTTTTTCGCCGATGAGTACGTGGTAGCTATTCGCATCCTGGCTTTCGTACCTTTTGATACCCAAACCGCTCGAAGCATTACCTTGAGGATCCATATCGATCAAAAGAACTCTTTTTCCGAGAGTAGCCAGGGCAGAAGAGATATTAACAGACGTCGTTGTCTTGCCTACGCCACCTTTTTGGTTAGCTATACAGATCGTTTTTGCCATTTTTCCTCCTTGAGACTCAAAAGTCGGACTTTTTGGAAAAACTTGCAAGAATAAAGACTAGTTTTTCGCGCCACACCTTATGATTTTTTGAAAATCAGCCGATGTTCCACGTGGAACAACCATGTTTTTACGAATTATCTGCCTAATCATTCTTTCTTTCGCACTTTCTGCGTGTAATAAGCCGGATCCAAACCCCGAGCTGAAGGATCCTATTTATTCAGACCTATCAGCGACTCTCGCAGCAACAACTCAAGCGATTGAAGCTGAAAAGAAAGCTCTTGAGGGATTTCAGAAAGAACTGTCTGAAGTAGTTCCGCAAACGGGGCAAATCAAGTACGCGCAGAAGAGAGTTTTCGACTCTCAACAAAAGATCGCACGCCTAGAACAAGAACAGCACTACTACGAACTAAAAATCGAAGCTCGAAAGAAATCATCGAGGAAATCTTATATGGCGGCCTTTAAAAAGGGTGAATCCTGGCCCAATCCCAAAGAATTCGAAGATTATCAGGCCGAAAAGAAGTTTCGAGAGGCCAAAAGAACCTGGGACGTGAAACAACGAATGCAAGAGCTGGGTGTTGGAGAAGAAAAAGCCCCAGCGGCACCGGCTGAGGCTCAACATTAGAATGTTCCACGTGGAACATTGGCGTTTAGGCGATTTTCTCTGTTTTAACGACCGAAAACTTCACCGCTCCCACTGGAAGTTTGTATTCGCCCACAAGTGATGGCGTCCATATAGAGCAAAGCTGGGTTGGAATCTCTCCGACCTCAATACCCCACTCTTCACTCTTTAAATGGTACAAAGAACCACCTTTTGGCATAAATCTACGAGCAAGAAGAATCGTACGGGAAATATTCGCAAATCCACGAGTGATAGCAAAGTTCACACTGTTTTCCGCCAAAGACTCCACCGTTTTATTTTCAACGGACACATTCGAGAGTTTTAACGATGAGGCCACGTGACTTAAGAACTCACACTTTTTTTGATCGACTTCGACCAGAACGACCTGAACTTGTGGGTTCAGAATCGCAAACACCAACCCCGGAAATCCATTACCGCTTCCAAGATCAAATATCTTATCGATCTTCGCATTTGATTTATGAATTGCTTGCGACGCCAAGATAGAGTCTGCGAAATGAATGGCATCAGCGACAAACACCGTCTTCGGTGAAATCAAGCTGAGCGTACGATTAAATTTAAGAAGCTCTTCGTGATAAGCCTTAAGTCGAGTCTTAACCTCAGGACTTAGATCTGGAAACCATTCATCAATTCGCCAATATATGGTCGGAGCGTCCTGCTGATCCTTGTTGTTCAAGTCCCATCTCCTTGATCTTTTTGTGACCTTTTAGATGGATCATTATAGCCTGAATTGCAGATGGATTGACACCACTTATGCGTTGGGCTTGGCCTAAGGTACGTGGCTTAACGCGTTGCAGCTTATCCTTCTCTTCATTAGAGAGACCGCGGATATCGGCATAAATAAGATCTTCCGGAAGCACCATTTCTTCTAATCTTTTCGACTGATTGATGAGCTCCATCTGTCTTTTTACGTAACCAGAGTATTTCACCTCAATTTCAACAGGTTCGCTGACATTTGGGTCCGCATCCACGGTGAAATTAAGCTGTTCTAAGTGCGAACAAGAAATTTCAGGTCGGCGCAGCAACTCTTCGAAAGTTAAAGACTTTGTTAGTTCTGGAGTCGGAAATGTCGCCAACAACTCTTGAACATCTTTAGTTGGATAAACCTTTTCAGAGCGCAGTCTTTCAAGCAAGTTTTTACGTTTCGACTGAAGATCACCCAAGATTTGCAAAGAAGCTTCAGAAACAATACCGATCTTTGAAGCGATAGCCCCTAACCTGTCGATAGTATTATCTTCTCTCAGAACCAAACGATGTTCTGCGCGTGACGTGAACATGCGATAAGGTTCGCGCGTTCCTTTCGTCACAAGATCATCGATAAGTACGCCAATATAGGCTTCGTCGCGGTTCAAAATAAACTCATCACGACCCAAAATACTGTGAGCCGCGTTTACGCCGGCAACAAATCCTTGAACGGCCGCTTCTTCATAACCAGAAGTTCCATTGATTTGACCTGCTAAAAAGAGCTGACGAATCGTGCGTGTTTCAAGGCGATGCCAAATCTGTGTCGGTTCAATATAGTCGTACTCAACAGCATATCCGTAACGAACTACCTTTACGTTTTCTAAACCAGGGATAGTCTTTAAAAACGCATCTTGAACATCTTCAGGCAAGCTAGTTGAAATTCCCTGAAGATAAATAAGATCCGTATTTAAACCCTCAGGCTCTAAGAAAGTCTGATGGCTGTTTTTTTCTGCGAAACGAGTGATCTTATCTTCAATCGAAGGACAATAGCGAGGCCCCACTCCTTCAATAATTCCGCAGAACATAGGAGATTTATCTAAGTTCGCGCGAATAATTTCGTGAGTTTGTTCGGTTGTACGAGTCAGATAACAAAGAATTTGCGGAAGCTTTAATTGATTGGAAGAGCGATAGCTAAAAGGATAAACCTTTTCATCGCCTGCTTGAGGAATCGTTTTAGCCCAATCAATACTGTCTTTATGTAGACGTGCTGGTGTTCCCGTTTTTAAGCGCTTCACTTCAAAACCGAATTGCGCCAACTGATCTGAGAGACCAATTGAAGGCTTATCACCCACACGGCCGCCCGCCTCTTGGCGAAGACCGATATGCATAACACCATTCATGAAGGTGCCAGTTGTGATGATGGTCGCCTTGGCGAAAATTTCAGATCCGTCCTGAAGAACCACACCAACGCAAAGATCTTTTTCTAGGATAAGGCGTTTTACTTCACCCTCAAGAAGATCCAAGTTCGGTTGGTTTTTCAAAGCGTCGGTTTGAAATTGAGAATAAAGATGTTTGTCGTTTTGAACACGAGTTCCGCGAACCGCAGGGCCTTTAGAAGAGTTCAAGCGTTTGTACTGGATCGTGGTTTCATCGGCCGCCACACCCATTTGTCCGCCCAACACATCAAGTTCACGAACCATGTGGCCTTTTGCTAAACCACCGATAGAAGGATTGCAGCTCATGTAAGCGATGCGGTTGATGTTGGAAGTAATCATCAATGTTTGAAGTCCAAGGCGTGCTGAAGCCAAACAAGCTTCAACGCCTGCATGTCCTGCACCGACGACAATCACATCATACTTTTTAGAATTCATAGTTACTTCCCGATACAAAACTCTTTAAACACACGATCCATGATTTGATCATCAAAGCGTTTGCCTAAAGTTTCTTGGATGGCGATCAAGGCTTCTTTAAATTCCAATGCCAGGAACTCTTCACCTAAGCCGTCTTCAACAACACTCTTAGCGCGCTTTGTGTTCTCAAGAGCTCGCGAAAGATTTTCGAGATGACGAGAGTTGGAAATCAAAACAGTGTTTTCCATCTGCAAGTCTGCAAATTCATTCACGAGTTCATCAAGGACTTGGGCACGCACCTTTTTATCAAGAGCGCTTACAAAGAACACTTTTCTTTTGAAGAAGCCTTCTAAGTCCCCGATTTTTTGGAAAAATTTACTGTTTTTAAGGGCATTTTCGACAGTTTTTCTATCAGGAAGACCCGATAAACGGTCTGTTTTATTAGCTAAAATATAAGTTCTTTGAGGGTCTAAACCATCCAAAATGGTGACTTCTTCTGGCGAAATCCCTTTTTCAATATCAAAGACGAAGAACACGACATCCGATTCACCAGTGGCCTCACGGCTTCTTTGAATACCGATCTTTTCAACTAAGTCCGACACGGATTCGCGTAGACCGGCCGTATCTAGGAACGTGAATTTCACGCCCTTATAGCTTGTGTCTCCATGAATCACATCACGAGTGGTTCCTGGGATATCTGTGACGATAGCTCTTTCGTCTTCTAAGAAAAGATTTAAAAGGCTCGATTTACCCACGTTCGGAAGACCCGTTAAAACAACGCGGAAACCATCTTTTAAAAGGCGTCCCACCTTGAAAGTAGAAACCAATTCTTCAAGTCCACTTTGAATTTTTTCAAGACGTGCGATCACAACGCTGTCTTCAACAACCTGAATACCTTCAGTCGAAAAATCAATTCCTGCTTCAGCCAATGCCAGAACCCAAGTCATATCATCTTCGATGACTTCTAGTTTTTGCGACACAGATCCTTTAAGCTGACGAAGCGCCAGGCGAGCCGCTTGCTGACTTTGACTTTCAATCAAAGAAAGAACGCTTTCCGCCTGAACTAAATCTAATTTTCCATTCATGAACGCACGATAAGTGAACTCACCGCGATCTGCGGGACGTGCGCCAAGAAGAACTAACTGTTGAAGAATGCTTTGGCAAATCACCGGACTTCCATGGCAGGAAATTTCGATAACTTCTTCGCCAGTGAAAGAGCGGCCGTGTTTGAAGTAGGTTGCCAAAACCTCGTCAATCTCTTCAGCTTCTTGGTTCCCTTGAGCAAGGGATTTTAAACTACCAAAATAAGCTTTATGAGACTCAGGATGTTCAGGCAAAAAAGAACAGATTTTTGAAACGATGGAATAAGTGTTGGGACCACTCACACGAATGACGGAAATACCGCCGACTCCGTGAGGAGTGGAGACCGCACAAATTGTGTCTTTATCACGATCCCCACGAAACATTGAAACTCCTCTTGATTACTGCTTCAGCCTACGCGCCCGAAGGCGCTTCAGCTCTGCCGGCTGCCGCCGATTAATCCTGTACTACTGCAGAGTCGTCTGCAGAGCCTTGAGATTGTCCTTTTGCTGGATAAATTTTGATCTTTTTGTAAAGGCCATCACCTAATGAGCGGCTTTTTACGCGTGGATCTTTCGCAAGATATTGGTGAACAACTTTGCGATCTTTTGGTGGCAATGCACGGTAGTAAACTGATTTACCTTGTTCGATGCAGATAGCTTTTAAGTTTTCTGCACGCTCAATCAATGCATTTGCAGACTCATCACGGTATCCACCACAGTCTACTGTGATGTTCGTTTTGTCTTCTGGGAAATTGTGTTGAACGACGCGCTTAAGGAACAATTGGAAAGCGTCTAGCATCTGACCTTTTTTATCTTTAAGGATTTCTTCGTCAGCACCGTTGAATTCTACAGCTAGTGTAGATCCGCCGTCTTCTTCCTTCTCAGTTCTGAGTTCGAAAGTAAGATCGAATTGTGCTTTTTCGATGATCCCCTCTAAGGTCTTTTGAATAAGTGCCTCAACTTCGCTGTTAGCACCTTTGCTTTTTCCCCCGAAAAGCTTGCTAAAAAAACCCATTTTACCTCCTAGGTATAAAAGTCTATTTCAAACAGAGCCCTTAAAAGCTCTTACTTCTTCGCCTTAGCAACAACTGCAGGTGCAGGAGCTGGCGACTTATCACGCATAATCAACCATTGTTGAATGATACCGAACAAAGTGGAGACAACCATATAAAGAGTCAAACCACTTGGAAGCTGCAACATGAACAATGAGAACACAACCGGCAAGAACAACATGATTTTTGCCTGCATCGGATCCATCGTTGATGGCGTGATCTTTTGTTGAATGAACATGAACACGGACATCAATACTGGCAATACATAGAACGGGTCATGCGCACTTAGATCGTGGATCCAAAGCACGAACGGAGAATTATAAAGCTCAATACTTGAACCGATAACACGATATAGAGCGAAGAAAACCGGAATCTGCAAAAGCATCGGCAAACAGCCACCTAGTGGGTTCGCGCCGTTTTGTTTCATCACAGCCATCATCTCTGTATTCAAACGCATTGGATCGTCTTTATACTTTTCACGAAGGTTTTGGATGATAGGTTGAACCTTTTGCATCGCCTTCATGGATTTGAAAGACATGATATTGAAAGGAAGAACACACAGACGAACCAAAAGCGTCAGAAGAATGATCGCAAAACCCCAGTTACCCACCATTGAGTGGAAAGCCTTCATCACATAAAGAAGAGGGCGCGCGATAAAACCAAAGAAACCGAAATCAATGATCTGCGCAAGTTCTGGATCTACGGCTTTTAAAGCGTCGATGGATTTAGGACCCGCATAGAAAATTTCAGAGAAATTCATCTCTGACTTCAATTGTACCGGCTTATAAACTAGTTCTGCCAGAGCAGATTTATTTGCAACCTCAGAAGAAACTTTCACTTCAGGAATGATTTCTGATTTATCAAGAATCGCAGCTGCAAAGTATTGAGAGCTTACTGACAAGATAGAAGTAGATTGGAACTGCTGAACAACGTTTTCTTTTGCGTTGCTAAAGTTCACAGTCTCATGAGTCCCACCAGAATGAACGATGAAGAAATCTTGATGCTCGTATGATGGGAAGAAGAATGAAGAAGAACCTTTCACGTGCACAGTTTCAGGAATCATCAAAGAGAAGCCCTTTTTAAAGTCTTCAGTTGGATTTGAAACAGTGATTGTATTTGTGAAAGATGAATTTTCTGGATTGAATTTTAATTCTCTTTTCACTGTTGTTGCACCGACAGCCGCAGTTCCAACATAGTGGCCAGGAGCTTCTTCAACCACGTTGAAAGTCACAGGTTTTTCATCCCCTGCCCAACGCATTTCAAACATCGCAAGTTTGTCAGATTGACCAATCTTGATGTTGTTCTTTTCTTTATCCTGGTAGTTATTCACCGTGAAGTTCTTAAGACCCATCCCGTGATTAGTCAGAGCAAAAGAGACTTTATCAGTTTTGAAATTGAAGATTTGTTCTTGAGCTTCAGGAGCCGCTACGACTTCAGATTTAGTTTCGATCGCGCTACCTGGAGTGGCAGTTGCTGCAGGAGTCGCAGCTGATTCTGTTTTCTGAGCTTCTGTTTGCTCAGTTTTTGGTTGGTTATATCCTGGATATTTTTTGCCAAGATATGTCTGCCAACCGAAGTACACGATAGCAACAGCGGCTACGGCAATAAGTGTTTTAGGATCAAAGAAGGAGGGGTTGTCATTCTTTTGTTGCATGGATACTTCCTTTTTGAGGAACCGGATCGTACCCATAAGGCCCGCCCGGACGACATTTACATACTCTCTTCGTGATTAACCAAAGAGCTTTATGAGTATGATGAGTTTGAATGGCCTCTAATGCGTAGGCGGAACAACTAGGTTCAAAGCGACAAGAACCACCCAAATGAGTAGTCCCTAATGTTCGATAAGCCCCGATAAATAACCAAAGCACGGCCTTAGATATTTTTTCGAAGGACTTCCAAACCACGATCCAAAGCTTTGACAAATTCCTCGTGTGGGAGGCCTTTATAAAAGTTTGTATCAATAGGTTTAAAGATGATGTTGATGTCGGCTTCAATAGGTTTTCCCGCCACAAGTGAAGCCCTGAAATATTCCCGTGACCAACGTTTCAATTTATTTCGAACAACTGCCGAGCCGATTTTACGACTGGCCGTAACTCCGAAACGCAACTGACCCACAGAGTTCTTCTGATAATTCAGAAGCAACCATTTAGTAGGCCAGTATCTTTTTCCCGTTTGTTTTAGAGAGAGAAAATCAGAACTTCGCTTAATAACTAGTGGAGAACTATTTTCCACCTGTAGAAACCGTCAAACGCTTTCTTCCTTTAGCGCGACGACGATTAAGAACTTCTTGGCCAGCTTTTGTAGCCATACGAGCGCGGAAACCGTGTGTAGTTTTACGACGTTTATTTGAAGGTTGGTATGTACGTTTCATTACTCTTCTCCCCGGACAGAAAATTACGACGCTAAATGACGTCAGTTACATCTATATATGTATGCCACAAAGTTGTTCACAACTAGATACGTGGGGCACTAATAAAGCACGTTGCGGCAATAAGGTCAACTGTTGAAAACTTCAGCTCCCCTTGTTAAGACCTGCCCTGCTTGAGGGGAATCACGTGGAGTTAAACTCGTCTTTTTGGACACTAATCAAAACCAAGATGAAAAGCCGGAACGATAACAATAAGTTATTGGATACCTGGCTAGACCCTATTGAATACGTGAATACCGCGGGTACTCAAGAGCGTCCCAGAATAATACTTGGGGTCCCAAATGCTCTTCACCAATATTTTGTGATTGAGAACCTACAAGATAAAATTTACACAGAGATTTCCGATACTTACGGTAAGCCTTTCGAAGTCGAGTTTAGTATTACGGGGAACAAAGTAAATACTCATATCGAGACTTCTCACATCCCTGATGAGGTCATGGGTGGTACTGAAATCCTTCAAGCTCAGCTAGCTCGTGCTCAGAATATCCAGATTACTCAACCAAGGTCCGGGCAAGATGCGCTTAATCAGGAACTCACCTTCTCCACATTCGTTGTGGGTAAAAACTCTGAGTTCGCCCATGCGGCTTGTTTTAACGTCGCCCGCAATCCTGGAGCTGATGATTACAATCCACTCTATATATATGGACCGGTCGGAATGGGTAAAACGCATTTACTTCACGCCGCTGGGAACCATATTCGTGAGCAATATCCGCAACTTAGAATTACCTACATCTCGGCTGAACGCTTTATGAATGAATGTATCTCAGCGATTCGCCGCCACGAAATGGATAAGTTTCGTCAAAAATACCGTGAAAATTCAGACATCCTTTTGGTGGACGACGTCCAATTTATTGCTCGCGGTGAGGCGGTTCAGGAAGAATTCTTTCACACCGTCAACAGCTTCATCGATAGTCGTAAGCAAGTTATTTTGGCCAGCGACCGTATGCCGAAAGATATCCATGGTTTAGAAGACCGCAGTCGCACCCGTCTTGAGCGTGGTCTGATTGCTGATATCACCATGCCTGATTTAGAAACGCGTATTGCGATTCTGCGTTATAAAGCCGAAAAATTTAACGTTCGTTTGCCGGAAGATGTTGTGAACTACATCGCAAGAATCTCGAAACGTTCAATCAGAGAGCTTGAAGGCAATCTTAAAAAGGTCAAAATGTTCTCGGAACTACAAGGCCTGCCGATTGATCATGAGCTCGTTAAACGCATTCTTTCGCACCATGAAACGCAATCAACGATCTCTGTTGAAGAGATCATGAAGCTTGTGGCTGATCATTTTAAAGTGCGTGTTTTGGATCTTAAATCCTCGACTCGCGCCAAACCAATTGTCGTTCCACGTCAAATTGCGATGTATTTGATAAAGAAGTTCTTAGATAAATCTTTGGTGGATATCGGGAAGGCTTTTGGCGGAAAAGATCACACTACGGTGATGAATGCCCTAGAACGCGTCAAGAATCTACAATCCACGGATCAAGATATTTCTAAAGATATCGAAGATTTAGAACAGAGAATCCACAATATCACAGGGGTGTGAATGTGGACTGTGGATAAGGTTGAGGAAAAAATTGGGGCTTAAAATGTGGATCCAAGTTACCCCCAAAATCAACCGAGTTTAAGACGATTTATGCAGAGTCTTTATCCACAAGTGTTTTTTAGTGTTTACATGGGTTTAGGGGATTTGTTAGGTTTTCCACGCCCCTACTACTACTACTAGTTATTTATATTAATAGTAATAGTTAATAAGAGGGCTCAAGAGGTTGTATGAAACTTGAAATTGATAAAAGAGATTTATTAAGCCTTATCGGAAAGACACAGAACATTGTTGAGAAGCGCAATACAATGCCCATTCTTATCAACGTTCTTTTGGAAGCTGACCAAAATGCTTTGAAAGTCTTTGCCACAGATTTGGAAGTCAGCCTTACTGACCAAACCAAGGTTCAAGTTCATCAGCCAGGTAAAGTGGCAGTATCTGCAAAAAGTCTTTTTGAAATCGCAAAAGAACTTTCTGAAGGTCCCATTACTTTAATCAAAAAAGAAAACAACTGGTTGGAAATCAAGCAAGGGAAGTACACTTCAAAAATCGTAGGTATCTCTGCTGAAGAATATCCGATCTTCCCAACATACAACTCTCAAGGTTTCATCAGCATCAGTGCCGGTGTGTTGAAAGAGATGATTGATAAAACAATCTACTCAGTTTCTAACGATGAAACTCGTTACCACTTGAACGGTGTGTTCTTTGAACTTTCACCTCAAGGCGGATTTAAAATGGTGGCAACAGATGGTCACCGTATGAGTCTAGTGAATAAACCACTTTCGGAAGTGAAAGTGGCAGCTACTCAAGGTGTTATCATTCCTCGTAAAGGTCTTCATGAAATCAAAAAGATTTTAGAAGGCATCGATGGCAATGTGGAAATCGCGATTGAAGGTTCTCAATTCGTACTTAAACATTCATCAACAATTTTGATGATTCGTTTGATCGAAGGAAAGTACCCGAATTATCAACAATTTATTCCACAGAAACTTCCGCAAAAAGTGATGATCCACCGTGAAGCATTTTTGACTTCGCTAAAACGTGTATCACTTTTAGCGAACGTAAAATCCAAAGCGGTGTTATTGAATCTTTCAAACGGCCGCATGGAAATTTCTTCAAACAACCCAGAGCTTGGTGATGCGAAAGAAGAAATCGAAGTTGAATACGCAGGCGGAGAAATCAAAATCGGTTTCAACGCGAAGTATGTGACTGATATCTTGACGAGCATGAGCCAAGACAAAATTGATTTCGAATTGAATGATCATCTTTCTCCGGGATTGATCCGTCCTCACAACGACACGTCTTACACTTGCGTTGTGATGCCTATGAGAATCTGATGATTTTTGAAAAGCTACGTCTTGTTAATTTTCGTAATTATCGGGACGTAGTGGTTCCATTCTCTCCGCGTGTGAATGTGTTCGTCGGTGAAAATGGTCAGGGTAAAACAAATCTTCTTGAGGCGATGTATCTAATTTCTCAAGGAGACTCCTTCCGCTACAGTGACAATCGCACTTTGATCAACTCGAATAACCAAGAGGCATTGATTCAAGCGCTGATTACTCAAAATGATCTTCACTACAAACTCAAACTTGGATTAAGCAAAAGTCGCAAAGTTTTAACTTTGAATGACAAGAAGGTTTCTTCAACCGATGTTCGCAAAATTTTTGCTAGTGTCGTGTTCAGTCCTGAAAGTTTAGCATCGATCAAAGAAGGTGCGGATCATCGCCGCGAACTTGTGGATGAGTTGCTCATCACCTTTGAACGAAAAAATGCGGATTTGATCGCGGAATATCGCAAAGCTTTGAAAACGCGCAATAAGATCCTTAAAAACTATTTGGAGGGTTTGAACGACAAAACGGTCACGGTGAACCTTTTGGACGCTCTAAACCCCCAATTCTTGCGTTTAGCGGCCGATTTAAGCTACGCCCGGATCACGGCACTGGCTGGTCTTTCCAAAGACTTTAATAATGCCATGCAGTACATTTCGAAGAATGACGCTGTGGATATCTCGGTGGAATACGTGATTTCGGATCAAAATGCGGTGGGTTTTTCCCGAGAACAAGTCCAATTTGCTCTGCAAAAAAGGATGAATGAACTGCATGATGCGGAGCTCTCATCTGGAACCAGTCTGGTAGGCCCTCACAAGCACGATATTGTGTTCCTATATGGGCAAAAAGACTCAAGATTTTATTGTAGCCAAGGGCAGCAAAGAGCCATCATATTGTCTTTCAAAATGGCCCAAATTGTGTATCATAGGAAGGCTCACGGAACCTATCCGGTTTTGATGTTAGACGATGTTTTATCTGAACTCGATAAAGCCAAAAGAGATGCACTGATTACGTTCTTACACGAGATCAATACGCAGATTTTTGTGACGACGACAGATTTCACATTGCCTGAATCTTTCAGCCTCGATCAGCTTTCCGTTTTGCGCATCAAGGATGGTCACATCCTCGATGAATAACTTCGCTCTGGGTTTCCAGAGTGTATGCAGTCAGTGAGGGGTACACAGTGTCAGTCGAAGAACAAAAAACATATTCCGCCGACTCGATTCAGGTTCTTGAAGGACTTGAAGCGGTTCGTAAACGTCCAGGGATGTATATCGGTGATACCGGTTTCAAAGGTTATCACCATCTTGTGTATGAGATTGTGGATAACTCGGTAGACGAACATCTTGCAGGTCATTGCAAACACATTTACGTCACGATCAATGCCGATGAATCAGTTTCAGTGGAAGATGATGGCCGCGGTATTCCTGTGGGCGCTCATAAAAATGGAAAATCTGCTCTTGAAATCGTTATGACCGTACTTCACGCCGGCGGTAAATTCGACGGTGGTGGTTACAAAGTATCCGGTGGTCTACATGGTGTGGGTGCTTCCGTCGTAAATGCGCTTTCTGATCGTGTTTCTGTTGAAGTTCATCGTGAAGGTTTCGTATGGAGACAAAACTACGAGCGCGGCCGTATTGTGGCGCCGGTTGCTCAAGGTGAAGCTTCCGCTAAAACTGGAACGACAGTGACGTTCAAACCAGATCGTCAAATCTTCAAAGACGAAACAGTCATCTACGATTTCGCAACCCTTGCGAATCGTTTTCGTGAACTTGCGTTCCTAAATGCAGGTCTTCATATTTCTTTGAAAGATGAGCGTTCAGGTAAAAAACAAGATTTCCAATACGCTAATGGCGTGGCTGAATTCGTTCAGTACATGAATCAATCTAAGAAATCTCTTCACAATGAAGTTGTTTATTTCCGAGGTGAAAAAGACAACGTCGATGTTGAAATCGCTTTGCAGTGGAATGACTCTTATTCGGAATCCATTTTCACATACTGTAACAACATCAACACTCACGAAGGTGGTACTCACCTTGTGGGTTTCCGTGCGGCCTTAACTCGTACAACGAATGCTTACGCGACTGAAAAAAATCTTTTGAAAGATTTGAAAGCAAACCTTGAGGGTGAAGACATTCGTGAAGGTTTGGCAGCGGTTATCTCGGTGAAAGTTCGTGAACCTCAATTCGAAGGGCAAACGAAAACCAAACTGGGTAACACGGAAGTCAAAGGTATCGTTGAAGCTCTGGTAAATGAAAAATTAGCCGACTGGATGGATCGCAATCCTTCGGTTGCTAAAAATATTATTTCTAAGTGTGTGGAGTCAGCGCGTGCCCGTGAAGCCGCTCGTAAAGCTCGTGATTTAACTCGTCGTAAGACGGCGTTGGATGGTGGATCTTTGCCAGGTAAAATGGCGGACTGCCAAGAACGTGATCCTGCACTTTGCGAACTTTACCTGGTGGAGGGAGACTCTGCCGGTGGATCCGCGAAACAAGGACGTGACCGTCGTACGCAAGCGATTTTGCCTTTGAAAGGTAAAATCTTGAACGTGGAAAAAGCGCGTTTTGATAAAATTATTTCTTCTGAAGAGATCAAAGTTATCATCTCGGCTTTAGGAACGGGTATCGGCAAAGACAACGTGAACGTGGATAAAATCCGCTATCACAAAATCATCATCATGACCGATGCCGACGTCGATGGATCGCATATCATGACTCTGCTTTTGACATTCTTCTATCGTCAAATGCCAGAAGTTCTTGAGCGCGGTTATGTTTACATTGCTCAGCCACCTCTTTACCGTGCGAAAAAAGGTAAAGAAGAAACTTATCTGAAAAACGAAGCGGCATTGACTGAGTTCCTTTTGAGTTCTGGTCTTAATGCTTTCAAAATCAAAGGGAAAGAGAGCTTGAAAGAAGCAGATCTTCGCCAACTGATTTTGAACATCCAAAGATTCAACGATCTTTTACGTGTGTCTTCGAAAAAATACGACAGAGACGTTTTGTATTTCTTGTTAAGCAAAATTGGTGATTTCGAAAAGACTTTTGCAGATGCTGGAAAAATCCAAACATCTTTGAATGATCTAGGCGACTGGATTAAAGGAAATCAAAAGCTGGGTATCACTGAATACAAAGGCGAAGTTAAAACAGATGAAGCTACAGGAAAACCTTATGCTGACATCTACACTGTTCGTTACGCAGATCGCATGACGACGAAATTCAGTCTTGAAAGCTTGCGTTCTTCGGAAATCATCGAGCTTCGTAAAATCTGGAATGACATCCAAGGTGTCAGCACTCTTCCAATGACAATCCTGGAAGGTGAAACAGAAATCGAATTCGATAACTACAACGAATTCTACACTCACGTGATGGAATCTACGAAAAAAGGAATGTACATCCAACGTTACAAAGGATTGGGCGAGATGAATCCTGAGCAGTTGTGGGAAACTACGCTGAATAAGGAAAACCGCACTCTTCTTCAAGTAAATATCGATGATGCTGTTGCAGCGGATGAGACATTCTCAATCTTGATGGGTGAAATGGTTGAACCGCGTCGTCAGTTCATCCATGACAATGCCCTTCTTGCTCGTAGTTTGGACGTTTAATTTTAGTTTTTTAAGTTGGTGAAGTTATGGAAAATAATAATGAAGAAAAAGGCGTAACCCGCGTCGATGTCAGTAAGGAAATGCGTGATGCCTACCTTCAGTACTCGATGTCCGTTATCGTGGGTCGTGCCCTACCCGATGTTCGTGACGGTCTAAAACCTGTTCATCGCCGTGTCTTGTTTGCACAAAGTGAAATGAACAACCGACCTGGCAGACCTTACTTGAAGTCTGCTCGTGTGGTCGGAGACGTAATCGGTAAATACCATCCTCACGGTGACTCTGCGGTTTACGAAACTATGGTTCGTATGGCCCAGGATTTCTCTTTGAGATATCCACTTGAGGATGGACAAGGAAACTTCGGTTCTATCGACGGTGATAGCGCGGCAGCTATGCGTTACACTGAGATCCGTATGACTCACCTTGCGGAAGAACTTCTGCAAGATATCGATAAAGAAACTATTCCATTCGGACCGAACTACGACGACTCTTTGCAGATTCCTCTAGTTCTTCCTGCGAAGTTCCCAAATCTTTTGGTGAACGGTTCTTCCGGTATCGCCGTTGGTATGGCGACAAATATTCCTCCGCACAATTTGGGCGAAGTGATTGATGGTTGTATTGAACTTATCAATAAACCTGAATGTACTCTTGAAGACTTGATGGTTCACATTAAGGGCCCGGACTTCCCGTCTTACGGTGTGATCGCAGGTCGTGAAGGTATCTTGCAGGCCTATAAAAAAGGCCGTGGTATCATCACACTGAAAGCGGTTGCGGAAATTGTACCGGGTAAAGACCGTGAAGAGATCATCGTTACTGAGATCCCTTACCAAGTTAATAAAGCAAAATTGATCGAAAGCATTGCAGACCTTGTTCGCGACAAACAAATTGAAGGTATCTCTGATATCCGCGATGAGTCTTCTCGTGAAGGTATGCGTATCGTGATTCAATTGAAACGCGGTGAAAACGCCAGCGTGATCTTGAATCGCCTTTACAAATATACGCAAATGCAAATCAGCTTGGGTATCATCATGCTGGCTTTGGATGCGAAAAACCAACCGGTTACTTTCGATCTTAAAGGCATGCTTGAAGCTTTCGTTGATCACCGTCGTGACGTTGTTACGAAACGTTGTATCTTCGAACTTAAAAAAGCCCAAGAGCGCGCGCACATTTTGGAAGGTTTGAAAAAAGCCCTGGATCACATCGAAGAAGTGATCAAAACGATCCGCGCTTCCAAAGAAGCGACGACGGCTCGTGAAGCCTTGATGTCGAAATTTGAATTCTCAGAACGCCAAGCCGTTGCGATTCTTGAAATGCGTTTGCAACGTTTGACGGGTTTAGAACGTGATAAAATCATCCAAGAACTTGCAGAGTTGATGAAACAAATCGACTGGTTGAAGTTCGTTCTTGCTGATGTTCGCGAAATTTACAAAATTATCGTGGGCGAACTAGAAGATATTAAAAAACGTTACGCAGATCCTCGTCGTACTCAAATCCAAGGTAACCTTGATGATATTGAAGACGAAGATTTGATCGCTGATGAAGACATGGTTGTCACTGTTACCAACACAGGTCTTATCAAACGTATGCCGACAGCTGAATACCGCGTGCAAAAACGTGGTGGTAAAGGCTTAAAAGGCATGGAAACGAAAGAAGAAGACTACGTTACAGATCTATTCTCCGCTTCGACTAAGACTATGCTTCTTGTCTTCACGGACAAGGGTAAAGTTTACTGGTGTAAAGTGCATAAACTTCCTCTAGGAAGCCGCACTTCTAAGGGTAAATCTTTGGCAAACGTCGTTCAGCTAGCAAGTGGTGAAAGTGTTCGTGCGATTCTTCCGGTGGATGAATTCAGCGAAAACAAATACGTTGTTATGTTGACTGAAAAAGGTGTGATTAAGAAAACATCTTTAGATTCATTCGCGAATCCAAGAGCCGCTGGTATCATAGCTTTGACGACAGATCTTGAAGACGGCGTTATCGACGTTAAGATCTCTGACGGTCAAAGTGATATCTTCATTGCGACTAAAGAAGGTATGTCGATCCGCTTTAACGAAGCCGACGTGCGCGAAATGGGTCGTACGGCTCGTGGTGTGAAAGCTATCACTTTAGCTAAAGACGACATCGTTGTGGCGATGGAAGTTTTAGAGAAAAACACGAAAGACACTATCTTGATGGTGACATCAAAAGGTTACGGTAAACGCTCTGAAACAGGCGAATACCGCATCCAATCTCGTGGTGGTGTTGGTATTATCACTCAGAAAACGACGGAAAAAGTGGGCGTGGTTATCGGTACGAAGAAAGTTTCAGAAAAAATGGAACTTATTCTTTCCACTGATAAAGGACAAGTTATCCGCATGAAAGTGACGGACATCTCTGTTCTAGGACGCAACACTCAAGGTGTCCGTTTGATCAATATCGATGAAAAAGAAGAAACCGTGACAGGTGTTGCAGTCGTTGAAGAAGATGATGCAACTGAAGAATCAACACCGGCTCCGGCAGGAGTCACTCACTAAGATGGTCAGAGGCCTTCTGATTGTCTTAGTGCTGGCCCTCACCGCCTGCTCTTCCCAAGAGGAGGCGGATTATAAGCAAGCCCAAAAAGAAATAGCTCAGGAACATTACCGTATTGGCCTGAGCTATTTAGATCGAGTCATCAAAAGAAATGCTCCGACAAAATATCCTTTAGAAGCCGCTCGCGAAGCTGCACGCATTTCGTTTTTTGAGATCAAAGATTTCAATAAAGCCGTTGATTATCATCATTTCATTGTTTTGCATTCCACCGACGAAAAAGAGCGCCTAGAATCGCAAAAGCAAATAGCGGCGATTTATTTTAATAATCTTCAGAACTATCAGCAGTCGATCATTGAATATAGTAAGCTTCAACAGATGCCTCACACGGATCTAGAGGCGGCTCAATATAAGATGAACATCGCGCGTGCTCAGTACTATCAGAATAATTTCTTTCAAGCTGAGTCCGAGATTGATTCACTCTTAAAACTTAAAGGTGATGAAAACACTCGCTTTAGTGCTTTGATGTTAAAAGGAAATATCTTGGTCGCGCGCAAAGACTTCGCAAAAGCAGCAGAGATATTTAAAGAGCTCATTCAAAAGTATCCTGAAAAGGCGATTCAAGAAAACGTCGCGCTGACTTTGGCTGTTTGTTATGAAGAAAATTTGGATTTTAAGAGTGCCATTGCCGTTCTTGAAGCCCATAAAGAAAAATACAATCCACCTGAATACATCGAACTTCGAATCAAGCGCATGCAAGAGCGCATGAAAAATGCTCCGGGAGCGAAAGGCTTTAGGAAGTAATGAAGAAGTATATAATTTTTGCATCCATGGGCTTTGAACTTGTCGGTTTGATCTTGGGGTGTTTTTACCTAGGGCAATTCCTCGATCAAAAGTATCAAACAAAAGGCCTTATCTTTGTGGGTTTGACCTTTGCGGCTTTGATTGGTTGGTTATGGAGAGTCATCTGGCTTCTTCGTAAGCTGCAAAAAGAGGATGAGAAGAATTCAGATTCCGACAAACCCTAGGAAGCCATGAAACCTATTTTAATAGCGCAAATCTTTGTGATCGTTCTTG
Source organism: Bdellovibrio bacteriovorus (assembly GCF_001592755.1). Lineage (NCBI taxonomy): Bacteria > Pseudomonadati > Bdellovibrionota > Bdellovibrionia > Bdellovibrionales > Pseudobdellovibrionaceae > Bdellovibrio > Bdellovibrio bacteriovorus. Next base: position 567,129 of record NZ_LUKF01000001.1, read on the forward strand.
GCGGCCTGCTTTTGCATCTTTTTTCCGCACCGCAACACGCGCTATCCTTTGTGGCGGGGTCTTCAACCATCTTTCTTAGCTTTTTATTACTGGGTTGGGGCTGGAGCCTTATCTTCCAGAAGAAATTGGTTGCCCTGTCTATCGGTATCATTGTATTTAAGTACGCGATTTTAGGGATTATTATCTTTAAGCTAACAGCCATGCCATGGTTCGATACCTTATGGTTCGCAATGGGGGTTGCTAGTTTTATTCTTTCAGCGTTTGTGTATGCGGTGAAAGAAGCCTTACGAGAGGGAAAAGACCATGTCATTTAACTGGACACAACTCATTCCTGGTGTTGGTCACGAGTACGCACACGTTGCAACTCTTGGTGCCGCTACAGTAGCAACAATGGCTATCGGTATGGCAGCTCGCGCTTCACTTGGTAAAGGTGAAACGGCAGTTCTTCCAGCAAGCAAATTCTCTCTTCGTGGCATCATGGAAATGTTGACCGAAATGATGGATGGACTTGCAGAGATGGTTATCGGTGAACACGGTAAACACTATGTTCCTTTCTTCACTTCTGTTTTCTTCTTTATTCTTTTGAACAACTTGATCGGGATGATTCCAGGGATGACTCCTGCAACTGAAAACATCAACACGACATTCGGTTTCGGTGTTTTGATGTTCTTGTTCTATAACTTCCAAGGTGTGAAAGAAAACGGCGTGTTCGCTTATCTTAAACACTTCATGGGTCCGGTTCTTTTCCTTGCTCCTTTGATGTTCGTGATCGAACTAGTTTCACACTTTGTTCGTCCGTTCTCTTTGGGTCTTCGTCTTGCGAACGTTATGATGGGTGACCACACAGTATTGTCTGTGTTCTTGGATCTAGTACCAATTGGTGTACCTATCCCATTCTACATCATGGGATTGTTCGTATGTTTTGTTCAGGCTTTTGTATTTACATTGCTTTCAATGGTCTACGTGGCATTCGCGATTGCACACGATCACTAGAGAGCAAACTTAACCACTCATATTGAGGAGAAATCACATGAAAAAAATGATCGTTGCTATGGTTGCTTTGTTGGCTTCTGTATCTGCATTCGCACAAGAAGCTGCTCCAGCTGCTACTGAAGCTGCTGCTTCTGTTGCTACTGACCGCGGTTTGGTTGCTATCGCAGCTGCTATCGCTATCGCATTGTCTGTATTCGCAGGTGCAATGGCTCAAGGTAAAACAGCTTCTACAGCTCTTGATGGTATCGCTCGTAACCCAGCAGCTTCTGGTAAACTATTGATCCCAATGATCTTGGGTCTAGCTCTTATCGAGTCATTGGTTATCTACGCGTTGATCATCGCATTGCGTTTGGCGTAATCGTCTAACAAGACCGATCAAATAAAAAGGCTGGGTATCCCCCGGCCTTTTTTATTTTCAGGGCTTAAAAAATGCAAAAGCGAATCAGGCCTTTGCCAGACTCGCTTTTGGTGGATCTCCTGTCCGATAAAACAGGAGGTATCCGATGCGTAAAAACACGTACTTACGTATTCGGCGTATTCTTGAGATTACTAAAGTAATCCTTGTGATTATTTTGCTGATCCTGACTATTTTTAAGTATTAGGTATCTGAAGTAATACCTCCAACGTATACATAGCCTAAGGACCGGTGACTGGGAATCGGGCTATTAACACGGCAGGAGTGAAACACGGACGAGTCTGGTGAAGGCTCCAAATAAAAAAGCCCGCTCTTTTGGAACGGGCTTTTCTTTTTTTAACCTGGTACTTTTTTGAAGCGATGGGAAGCAGGTACCTTTTAGAGGTACTTGTTTACTACGGCTTCTACGCGGCTGCGGATTTTGTCGAGGCCGGCTTGAGTTGTGGATTCGTAGCGTACGACAACAACCGGTTGTGTGTTTGATGAGCGGCATAGAGCCCAACCGTCTTCGAAAGATAAACGGATGCCATCAGTGAAGTCCACTTTGTAGTCGGCGTCTGGTTTGTTCGGGAAGGCTTCGATCATTTTTTCTACGATCAAAACTTTTTTCTCTTCAGTTGTGTCGATACGGATTTCTGGCGTGTTGAAAGCTGGCGGTAAACCTTCAAGCAATTGCGGAATTGTTTTTCCAGTTTTTGCTAAGATCTCTACCAAGCGCAAAGCTGCGTAAGGAGCATCGTCGTAACCGTAGTTGCGGTCCGCGAAGAAGACGTGACCTGACATTTCTCCACCGAAGGGAGCTTTTTCTACTTTGATTTTTTCTTTTACCAAAGAGTGACCTGTCTTCCACATGATCGGTTGACCGCCGTGTTCAGAAACATCGTGGTACAAGCGATCCGAACATTTAACATCACCGATGATTTTCGCGCCTTTTTGTTCAGCCAAGATAGAGCGAGCGATGATCACCATCAACTCGTCACCGTAAACCATGCGACCCGTGTGATCGACAACACCGATACGATCGGCGTCACCATCAAAGCCGATACCGCAAACGGCACCTTCTTTAGCGACTTGTTTTTTTAGATCTTCTAGATTTTCTTCTACAGTTGGATCTGGATGGTGATTCGGGAATGTTCCATCTGGTTGTTCAAATAGAATTGTTGGATTTAAACCAACAGCATTGAATAGTCCGCGAACTACGGATCCACCAGCGCCGTTACCGCAATCAAGAACGACTTTTGTGTCTTTGATTGTGCCGAATTCTTTTTTGTAGCGCTCGTAGTACATCGGTTTGATGTCGAAGTGTTCTTCAGAACCTTTGCCATCGATGTACTCACCTTTTTGGATAATCTCGCGTAGTTTTTGAATTTCCGCACCGAAGATTGTGCCTTTGCCTACAGAAATTTTAAAGCCGTTGTACTCTGGAGGATTGTGCGAACCTGTAACCTGAATCGCGCCATCAACGCCTTTCAATTCAAAAGTTGAAAAATAACAAACAGGTGTTGTAACAAGACCCAAGTGAATAACTTTAGCGCCAGAGTCCATCATACCTTTTGCAAGATTCTTGATGATTGCTGGAGAACTTTCACGCGCATCACAACCCAAAGCCACTGTTGGATTTGTAAGGCCTTTATTTTGTTTCATGTAAACAACGTAAGCGCGGCCTAAGAGGTATGCGAAATTATCGTCGAATTGTCCGTTGTAAACCCCACGGATATCGTACTCTCTAAAAATAACCGGTTGAAACATAAGTCACCTCTGTAAATAAGTGGAAGTATTTAGAAATATGATTTTTTAACGCGAGAGTCGAGCTAATTTTATAGCCCAGCGAATGGCATCAATCATCGAGTGCGGATTGGCTTTATTTAAACCGAAAATATCCTTCGCCGTCCCGTGATCGACACTGGTTCTGACAAAGGGAATGCCCAAACTAATATGAACGCCACTATCTTGCCCGTGAATTGTTTTAAACGGAATGAGGCCCTGGTCATGATAAAGCGCCACATAAACCGAATAGCGCTGCCAATTTGAAGGGAAAAATGCGGCATCGGGGACCAAAGGACCTTCCACCGGGATTCTATTTTCCTTCGCAAAGGCTGAAAGCTGAGGGAAAAGCAGAAGTTCTTCTTTTCCGATAAGGCCTTCTTCGCCAGCGTGAGGATTTAATCCCAAAACGGCAATCGGTCGCTTGGCTTGCGCTGCCGGAAGTTTCTTACGTAGTTCATTGGCATTTTTTAATGTTTCCGCAAGCACCGTAAAGCTAAGATGCTTCGTTACGTCCTTGATGGGCGTATGTGCGGTGGCAAGAACCACACTGAATTTTTCTCCAACAAAACCCATGTTCACGTATTTAGCACCAGAAAGTCTTTTTAAAATATCCGTATGCCCCAGATCCTTAAATCCAGCTTCTTTTATACTGGTTTTTGAAAGAGGAGCTGTGGCGATCCCATCCAGAACTTTTTCTAGACAGGCTTCAGCACTTGTTTCCACCCATTGAGCTGGAGATTCATCAGAAGCGATATCGATTAAATAAGGGCCATCGATCTTCAAGGCCTCTTGAAGAGAGTCGACAGTAATGCGTTCGAACTTCTTGTCGATAAGACGGAGATATTTTTTATCGGCGTCTTCTGGGCGCCACAAAATAAATTGAACGTTTTTTTGTGGGCCAAGGTGATGAAGAGCTTTAGCAGTGACCTCAAAGCCAATGCCATCGACGTCTCCGGTGGTAAGAGCGATTCTAAGTCTACTCATTGATACGAACAAAGATCTCGTCGCGTTTGCTTTGCAGCCAAGTTTTAAGTTGGCGTTTAAAGCTCGCTTCTAAAAGTTGAGCTTTGATGCGATCTTTCGCTCTTTCAAACTTTGGATCTGTCGTCAGTTTTTTACCAGTGAGCTTCACAATGTGATAACCCATGCGCGATTTAACCACCGGAGTTGTCTCGCCCACTTTCAAGTTTGAAATGGCTTCTTCAATCTCTGGCAAGAATTCACCGGATTTAAATGTACCTAAACTTCCGCCAGAAGAAAAATTCGGATCTTCGCTGAATTGTTGGGCCAAAGTTTCAAAGTTGTCGCCGCCACGAACTTTACCCGCGGCTGCTTGCGCTCTTTGCAGAGCCGCTTCAGCGCCACCCTTTTTCGGGTTAAAGAAAATGTGTGAAACGGAGAACTCGTCAATCGAAGGACGGCTGCTAGGATTTGTTTTTAAGTATTCGTTCAAAGCATCTTCGTCAGAGATACGAAGTTTTGAAATGATCTCTGAATCCATTAAAGATTGTTTTTCAATGCTGTGTTTTAGGAAAGTTTTGTATTCAGTTGCTGAAATTCCTTGGCCTTTAATGATGTTTAAAAGCTCAGCCTCAGAGACATTGTTTCTTTTCGCCATGCTCTTCAGCTCGGACTCTACGCGATCTGAAGTGACTGAAAGATTCAAACGCTTTACTTCAGATTCCAAAATCTTTTCGTTAATCAGATAATTTAGTTGAGCTTTACGATCACCCTTAAGACTTGTTGGTGATTTATCAAAGAGCAAAGCTTCATCGATTAAGCCTGGTTTGCCGATACGATTTTGCAGTTCTTTAAAATCGGATTCCAAAACAAGCTCGGTATTCACGATAGCCACAGTTTTTTCCACAAGCTCAGCGTGAACAGGTGTAGCGATCAAAAATGGAAAAAGAAAACTAATCATTGGGTCCTCGCGTATCAACCGTAATCGAGTTCATTAAATCGTAGTCCTTTAGGACTTTACTACTTCTGAGCTGAGCATCAAGCCAAGCTACATATTCCGCCTGCTCGCGTTGAGCACGAAGTGCACGAATTATCTGTGATTTGACCTCTTCTAGGGGCTGAGTCGTTGCAGGGGCCTTTTTTTCTACACGAATTAGGTGAACACCAAAGGGGCTTTTCACGGTTTGTAAGCCAGCGCCGGCGCTAAATAACGGGTCAAAGTAATCCACACTGCCCTTTTCAATCCAACCAACGACACCACCCGTTTTACCCTCAGGAGTGATTGAAAACTTACGAGCCAGTTCACCAAAATCGGACGTTTTTAAGTCAGTTCTGATAGCATCGGCTTTAGCATCTTCATCGACCACGATTTGACGAATGTAAATGCGCTCTTTACGTTTCCAGCGGTCTTTATTGTCTTCGTAGTAGCGTTTGATCTCTTCATCGGTGGGAGTTTTAATTTTTTCATTCAGTTTTTTAAAAACTTCTTTTTCAACCAAACCGTAACGAAGTTCTTCGCGCCACTCAGAGAAAGAAAGGTTTTCTAAGGCTAAAGCACGACGGAAGGAAAGATCATCGGGATAATTCGCGCGAAGCTTGTCGACTTCTTTATCCAGCATGTTTTCAGAAATCACGATGCTTTGTGAGCGAGCCCAATCCAGAGTTAAACTTTTCACTAAGAAATCGCGTAAAATTTCTTCTTTCACACGATGAATATTGTTGGGATCTTTGGCCGCTAAAGCATCAAAGTTTCGCAGACGACGGGCTAACTGATTGGCGAACTGTTTTGAAGTTAAAACGTGATCATTCACCTTCTCTACGGGTTTAGTAGAGATCTTTTGGTAACTGGAAGGACAACCCGCCAAGGTGAAGGCCATTAAAATAAAAAGCCCCGTACTTGCGGGGCTCTTTAGAAATTTCATAAG